>JAFRSL010000292.1 GCA_017427625.1 Synergistaceae bacterium
GTGCACGCATTATCCCGCCGTGTGAAACTGCTACTATACGCTTGTACGGGCTTTCAAGCATTATTTCAACAGCTCTGGATAAACGGGCTTCGATTTCAGGCCATGCCTCCGCTCCTTCAGGGGGATTGAAGAATGGATCATCTCGCCAACGGGAATACTCATCTGGGCACTCGGACTTCAAAGCATCGAATGACTTACCCTCCCACGTTCCGAAATGAATTTCCTCAAGCTCTGGGAGAATTACAGGGGTCATATTGAGAGGGGTCGCTATGGCTTCGGCCGTGTATCTCGCCCGGTCTAACGGACTGGTGTATATCACTTCAGGCCGCCATGAACGAAGACGCTCAGAAAGTGAATGTGCCTGACGCTTCCCTTCGTCCGTGAGCTGTACATTCGTCCTGCCCTGAAATCGGTAGGCCTTGTTCCACTCTGTCTGCCCGTGCCTCACTAGGATTATTCGCCGGTCCATTTGTCGCTCCCCTTTATTGTGGTTTTCATGGATTTCTTTCTAGGTAATTATACCATGTGATATTATTGTACAAAAAAATTGGAGACGGTTCACTATGCTATTAACCATTGAAGAAAATGCCGCACTCAATCTAAGAGCCTTGTATCAGGACTTCGGATACAGCTTCTTCAGAATGAGGCGGTTCGAGGAATACGACTTCTACGCGGGGAAAAAAGACTTCCTCTCCTCAAGCCATATCCTCACGTTCACTGACTTGAACGGCAAACTCATGGCCCTACGACCGGACGTTACTCTCTCGATCATCAAGAACGTCTCTCACGGAAAGTATTATTACGATGAGAAGGTCTACCGAGTTCCCAAAAACTCCGACACTTTCCGCGAAATTCCTCAGGTCGGCATCGAAAATATCGGCAGTCTCAGCGGTGATGATGTTCGCGAAGTTGTCTCGCTCGCCATTGTCAGCCTCGAAACTATCTCTGAAGGAAGAGATTTCGTCCTCGATGTCGCTGATGCTGGTATCGTCGCTGGATTCACTCCTCAGCCGGAAATGCTCGCTTGTCTGGCCGCTAAAAATATTCACGGTCTCAGAGAACTTAACGCTCCAGATGAGTTAATCGCTCTGGCTGAAAATCCTCCCGATGAGCTTGAGATCCTCGACAACCTCAACTACCGCCCGGAAATTCATGTCGACTTCTCCGCCGTTAGCAGTCTGAACTACTACAACGGCCTCGTCTTCAAAGGTTACATCGACGGACTGCCTGAGGCTGTATTGTCAGGAGGCCAGTATGACGGCGCACGTATGGGGATTGACTCAAGGGGAGCAGGCTTCGCTGTTTATCTCGATGTCGTTGGAGGTCTAAGGAATGATTAACATCGCTCTGCCAAAAGGAAGATTAGGCGAGAAAGACTACCATCTCTTTGAGAAAGCAGGTTACGAATTTGAGGGGGTTCACGAAGCGGGAAGAAGGCTCGTCTTCGTAAATAAAGAACTCGATATGAGGTGCTTCTGGGTGAAACCTTTCGACGTTCCTGTTTATGTTGAGCGTGGTGTGGCTGATATTGGCGCGGCCGGGAAGGATATTCTGATGGAAAGGGATCCTGACGTCTATGAGCTTCTTGACCTCAACGTCGGGAAGTGCAGAATGTGCGTCGCGGGCCTTGAGGAATTTAGTGAGAGTGAGTGCAGGAACAGAGCCTTGAGAGTCGCTACTGAGTTTCCGAATATCGCTAGGGATTACTATTCAGGGCTTGGGCGTGAGATTGACGTCATCGTGCTTAGGGGGTCATTGGAACTTGCGCCGGTCTTGGGACTTTCTGATGTCATCGTCGATATTGTTGAAACTGGGACAACTCTCAGGGAAAATAATCTGGCAGTAATCGCAACTATCGCTGAGTTAAGCGCGAGGCTAATCGCTAATAAGTCAGCATTCAAATTCAAAGGAGAGGCAATTCACGAAATTATTAGGAGGCTTCAGCATTGATAAAAATCATCACAGCATCACAATTTTCACATAAACGCGAACTCACTAAAACTTCAGCACCAGATGTCTCAAAAGATGTCAGGAACATTATCGCTGACGTAAGAGCACGGGGAGACGATGCTTTGAGAGAGTATGCCATGAAATTCGACGGCATTAAACTTGAGAGGCTTGAGGTTTCGCAGGAGGAATTTGACCAGGCTCTCAATATTGTAGGCGAAAGGTACGCGGAAATTCTCACAAGGTCAGCAGAAAACATCAGAGCTTTCCACACAAGGCAATTACGTGAGGGCTTCATGTTCTCACCTAAAGGCGGAGTGATTTTAGGGCAGAGAGTGATACCGCTTGAGAAGGTTGGGCTTTACGTTCCTGGAGGCACTGCGTCGTATCCCTCGAGCGTCCTCATGAACGCAATACCCGCTAAAATCGCAGGCTGTCAGGAAATCATCGTCGCAACTCCCAAGCCTTCAAACGAGATCATGGCCGCCGCTAAAATTGCAGGGGTAACGAGAATGTTCAGGATTGGAGGGGCACAAGCTATAGCCGCGCTGGCTTACGGTACTGAGGCAGTTCCCAAAGTCGACAAAATCACAGGGCCGGGAAATTCTTACGTCGCTGAGGCAAAACGTCAGGTTTACGGGGATGTCGGGATTGATATGATTGCAGGGCCAAGCGAGATACTAATCATTGCGGACAAAAACAACTTCGCATCGCATCTTGCCGCCGATATGTTAGCTCAGGCTGAGCATGACAGGAACGCCACCGCCATACTCATCACTAACTCGCGGAGGGTTGCAAATAACGTCAGCAGAGAGATTGAGCTTCAAATCGAGAAACTTGAACGCCAGAGCATCGCCAGAGAATCAATCGACAACAACGGCGCAATAATCATAGTCAAAAGCATCAATGACGCTGTTGATATTGCCAACGAAATTGCTCCTGAGCATCTTGAGATCTGCGTTGAAGAACCTTTCGGGATGATGACGAAAATCAGGAACGCCGGAAGCATCTTCATCGGAAGAAATTCTCCTGAAGCACTGGGTGATTATTACGCGGGGGCGAATCATGTTTTGCCGACGATGGGGACTGCAAGATTCTCAAGCCCGCTTTCCGTTGACGATTTCGTGAAGAAGTCCCAGTTCATATATTACACGGCTGGTGAACCTTTCCTGACGGCCTCGAAGGATATTGAGGAGTTCGCAATGTCCGAAGGCCTCACCGCTCACGCAAGAAGCGTCTCTATACGGAGAGAATGATGTTCACGCGAAATGTTACAGTGATGCCGTCTGACGTTGGGGTTGACGGAAGGATTAAGCTCCGGAGCCTTCTCAATTACTTTCAGGACGTAGCAGGGTTAGCTGTTGTTGATGTTGAGGGGACTACGACGGAATTGCTCGCCCACGGCTATGCTTGGGTGGTGATGAAGTATGAAATGGAGTTTGCGAAATTACCTCCGATGCTCGACAGCAGTATGGAGATTTGCACTTTTCACGACCCCAATCACGGCTACAATACGCTCCGAGTCTTCAATGTGTATTCAGGCGGGGAATTGATAGTTTCAGCAAAAACTTCGTGGCTGTTAATCGACGTAAAATCCAGCCGGCCGGTCAAACCTTTGGCACATATTCCAGGAATCGAGGATATTTCCCCAGACGAGAGAATTTCCCCAGACTTCCGTGAAATCCCAGACATCACCGACATCACTCACAGCGTTGAAATCCCCGTGATGTTCCACGATTTGGACTACAACGGACACGTCAACAACGCCGTTTACTTCGAGTGGGTTCACGATACTTCGCCCGTAGATTTGATGACGCACTCACTCAGGACGGTCTGCGCGTCTTTCAGGTCCGGAGCAAGATTGGGAGAGAGGGTTGTGCTGAGTTTCAGTGAAGTTGACGGGGGTGTAGTCTGCAACATTAAGCGTCCCAGCGTGAGCAGGCCAAGCGCGAGTTTTCTTTGTGAATGGAGGGAGATTGATGCCGAGTAACGTCGTTATAGTGGGAGCAGGGGAAGTGGGCAGGAGCGTTGCAAAGAGACTTTCTTCCGACGGCCAAAATGTCTACATCGTGGAGAAAGACGAGGAAAATGCCGCTGAAGCCAGTGATGAGCTTGATGTCGAGGTAATTCGTGGCAATGGCGCGAGGCCTCAGGTTCTGGCTCTGGCAGGTATAGTTCCGGGCGGTGATATTGATGTCTTCATTGCCTGCACTAACAGGGACGAAGTGAACATGCTCTCTTGCTGGATCGCTCAGAATGCCGGTGTCCCTCAGGTAATCTCACGGACACGTAGCCTTGAGTTCACAGATTCGCCGGAATGGGGCCGCAAACTGGGCATTGACGCGATGATTTCCCCAGAACGCTCGATTGCACGCGAGATTCTTGGACTCGTCGAAGTCGCTGGCGCTACCCATACTGCCGAACTCTTGGACCGCCAGGCCGCACTGTACACCCTCAAAATTTCCGAAGATTCCCCCCTAAATAACACCGCCCTCAAAGACATCCGACAGAAATTCCCCAAGCTTGTCGCCGTCCTCGTATACGTCGAACACAAAGATGGAACCTCCGGCGTCCCCAATGGACTCACTGTGCTGAAAGCCGGAGATGTCTGCTATGCCGTAACATACAGGAAGAGCGTCGAGTTGATGCAGGAATTGTTCCAGCCTGGCACTGCCGGAAAATCAAAGCATGACGCAGGAAAAATATTCATCGTTGGAGGCGGGAAATTAGGAACCCAGATCGCCTTGATGCTGAAACGGGATTTCGGGAACGTCAGCTTACGCATAATCGACAATGACAGAGACCGTTGCAAAAGACTTTCTGAGGAGTTCGGCGACGCGTTAATCATCAACACTGACGGAGCAGATGCCCGCACTCTCGACGAGGAAGGCATTGAAGGCGCTGAGGCGTATGTATGCGCGACTGATTCTGATGAGGTCAACATGATGTATTGCGCTCTTGCCAAGAAAATGGGCGCGAAGAAAACTATCGCAGTCGTAAAACGCAAAGACTACCAGTCCCTAATCGGCTCTATCCCCGTTGACGCCATCGTTGACCCCAACGCCTCGCTCGCTAACGTTATACTCAAGTACGTCCGCTACAAGAACCATGCCCTGGCCTACAGCATGATGGAGAATATCGGAGCTGAAATGCTCGAGGTCGTGCTCTCTGAAGATGTCCCGCTGTGCGGTAAAACTTTGGCCGAGATTAAACTCAAGAAAGGCGCGGTAGTTGCACTGATTGGACGCAAGAATGAGGTCCTCGTCCCTGACGGCTCAACGTACCTTCTGCCAGGAGACCATGTGATACTCTTCGCGCTGACTGAGATGATGCCTGAGACAGCTAAGCTCTTCGGGGCTGAGTTTTTGGTGAACGGAAATGAAGATTAGAGTCGTCCTCAGGGTTTTGGCGTTAATCTGCCTGGTAGTCTCCTGCGCAATGCTTCCCCCCTTGATGCTCGCATTATATGACCGCTCAAGCGATATTGCCGGTTTCGCAGTGTCGGTTTCAGCCGGGCTTGCCTTCAGCGCATTGATGCTCATCGTAACAGGAAAATCGGGCGACAACTCAATGGGGATTCGTGAAGGTTTGGGGGTTACTGGGTTCTCGTGGATTGTGGCGTCGCTGATTGGCGGGATGCCTTACTGGATTTCAGGGGCTGTCGACGGCTATACTGATGCGTTCTTCGAGAGCATGAGCGGATTCACGACGACAGGTGCCACGATACTGAATGAGATTGAAGCGTTGCCGAGAGGATTGTTGCTTTGGAGGTCGCTCACTCACTGGATGGGAGGAATGGGGATTATAGTGTTGAGCCTTGCTGTTCTGCCGTTCTTGGGAGTTTCGGGAATGGAGATGTACAAGGCGGAAGTTCCAGGAGTTACGGCAGGGAAGGTTACACCGAGACTTCACCAGACCGCCATCAGCCTTTGGAGCGCGTATGTATTGCTGACACTCTGCGAGACCGCGCTCCTCATGTTCGGGGGAATGTCGCTTTTCGACGCGTTCTGCCATTCCTGCAGTACCATAGCAACCGGCGGCTTCTCAACCAAGAACAACTCAATCGCCTTCTTCACATCCGCGTATATCCAGTGGGTGATAATAATATTCATGTTCCTTTCCGGCGTGAACTTCTCGCTCTACTTCCTGATTCCACAGAAAAAATTCCATGACATCTTCGCCGACGAGGAGCTTTCCGGTTACACCAAAATCACCGTAATCTCCAGCGTTGCAATAGCGTTGTGCCTTTTGCTGACGGGTGAGTTCGACGGGATTGAGTACACTGTGAGGCAGTCATTCTTCCATGTGGTGAGCGTAATGACAACGACGGGTTTCGTTGTGCATGATTATGACCACTGGCCGGAGTTCACGAAGTTCATCATCATAATGCTCATGTTCATCGGAGCGTCAGGAGGTTCAACGGGAGGAGGATGCAAGGTCTCACGGTTCATAATAATCGGCCGGCAGTTAAAGATGGAAGCCAAGAAACTCCTTCACCCGCGCTCAGTATTAACGCCCCAAATGGACGGCAAGCCAATCCCGCAGTCAACAATGGATTCAGCCGGAGCATTCTTCGTGCTTTACATGCTCTTTCTGGGAATTGGGACGCTGATTACGACGGCATTCGGGATAGATATACTGACTGCGTTCACGGGGGTATTGACGTGCCTGAGCAATGTGGGTCCTGGATTGCACGGGCTTGGAGCTGTTGAGAGCTTCACGCATCTGCCGGCAATGGTGAAGTGGGTATTCTCGTTCTGTATGCTCGCGGGGAGGCTGGAACTTTTCGCGGTTTTGTTGCTGTTTTTGCCGGAAACTTACAGGAAATAGGGTTATGAAATTACGACCCCTCCGTCCTGCGGACACCTCCCCTTCGCAGGGGCGGCAGGTAAAGCGGAGAATATCACGCCCCCTGACAAGGGGGAGAGGGCCATTCATGGCGAGGGGGTCAGACAAACAACAACCCCTCCGTCCTGCGGACACCTTCGCAGGGGCGGCAGGTAAAACGGAGAATATCACGCCCCCTGACAAGGGGGAGA
>JAFRSL010000293.1 GCA_017427625.1 Synergistaceae bacterium
CAGTCTGAGCCTTTGTTGCCTGCCTTGCTTCCTGCTCTGAGCAATGCCTGTTCGAGTGTATCACACGTAAGAACCCCGAATAAAACGGGGACTCTGTGCTTCAGCCCGACGGTTGCGAGACCCTTTGAGCTTTCGGCGGCAACGTAGTCGAAATGCGGTGTGTCTCCGCGAATTACAGCTCCCAGCGCGATTACAGCGTCATATTTCCCCGTCAGCACAACTTCCTCAGCGATCAGTGGAAGTTCCCACGCTCCTGGAACCCAGAATATGTCGATTGCGCTCGGTGAAACGTCATGACGCATCAGGGTATCTTTTGCACCGTCGATGAGGCGGGACGTTACGATGTCGTTGAAGCGCGAGGCTATTATTGCGATGTTGAGACCTGTGCCGATTAGCTTTCCTTCTGTTACTTTCACTGTAAAAATTCCTCCTTCAGAATATATGCCCCATTCTATCAGCTTTAGTGCCGAGATATTTTTCGTTGAACTCGTTGGGGCTGATTACGATCGGGACGCGCTCGGTGATTTCAATGCCGTATTGTTCAAGGCCGGAGATTTTTCCGGGATTGTTGGTCATGAGACGGATTCGTTTGAGACCTAAGTCCTTGAGGATTTCCGCTCCTGTTCCGTACTCCCTCATGTCAGGCAGGAAACCTAAAGCGACGTTTGCGTCAACAGTATCGAGCCCTTCGTCCTGCAACTTGTAGGCACGCAGCTTATTGAGGAGACCGATTCCGCGGCCTTCCTGACGCATATAAAGCAATGCCCCTCGTCCTTCGTCAGCAATCATCTTCATTGCCGTGTGAAGCTGAGGCCCGCAGTCGCATCTCAGCGAACCAAGAACGTCCCCTGTGAAACACTCGCTGTGTACTCGGACTAATACGGGTTCGGGCGTTAGAATGTCCCCCATTACGAGCGCGAGGTGAGTGTGTGCGTCGTCGTCTTGGGTAATGCTTCTGTACGCGCTGACCTGAAACAGTCCCCACGGTGTAGGGATTGGAACGGTTAATTTCTTCTCAACGCGCTTGTATTCGTGGCGCTTGATTATGATTTCGTGTTCGTGTGTATGGCAGTCCAAATATTCATCATCTCTCTTTGCACGATAATATTAGCATACAATAATGGTCATCGGCATAACTAATAGTTTGTGCAGCCCTGTAAAAGCATATTACCGACAGTAGATTACAGGAAGGAAAGGATTTTAAATTTAATGTAGCAAGTTTCCTCAAAACACATTAAGAAGCCCCCACCTCTTTAAGAAAGTATGCCAGCACGCCGCAAATAAAGTATAATACGATAAAAATTCCATAACGATAAAGGAGATAATTTTATGGCAGGAGAAAAGAGAGTAAGAATAACTGAGACCGGCCTCCGCGATGCCCACCAGTCTTTAATCGCAACAAGAATGCGCACCGATGACATGCTTCCAGTCCTCGATTACATGGACGCGGCAGGTTACTGGGCACTCGAAATGTGGGGCGGCGCAACATTCGACTCGGCAATGAGATTCCTTGACGAAGATCCCTGGGAGAGACTCAGAATGATCCGCGCAAGGGTCAAGAACGCAAAGTTACAGATGCTCCTTCGCGGTCAGAATTTGGTCGGCTACAGGCACTACGCTGACGATGTTGTCCGTGAGTTCGTCAAGAAAGCCGTCGGCAATGGTATCGACATAGTACGATGCTTCGACGCTCTGAATGACCTCAGAAATGTTGAAGTCGCCGCTGAACAGGTCAAGAAAGAGGGCGCACACCTTCAGCTTTGCATGAGCTACACGCTTTCACCCGTTCACACCCTTGACTCGTTCTCAGGAATGGCAAAGAAGATGCAGGAAATGGGCGCGGACTCAATCGCAATCAAAGACATGGCCGGACTAATCGGGCCTATGGACTGCGCGAAACTAGTCAAAGCCATCAAGGAGAAGGTCGATATTCCCATCGAGTTACATAGCCACTACACTACAGGACTCGCGAGCATGGCCTATCTTTCGGGAATCGAAGCAGGCGCGGAAATCGTTGACACGGCAATTTCACCGTTCGCTCTCGGAACAAGCCAGCCGCCCACAGAGTCAATCGTTGCGGCTCTCGAAGGCTCAGAATACGACACAGGCATAAAAATTGATGACCTCATGCCGATAACGATGCACTTCAAGAAATTACGTGAGAAGTACAAGGACTTGCTGCCCGAAATCGCGGGAGTCGACATCAACATTCTCCGTTACCAGATACCGGGCGGAATGTACTCCAACATGGTCAACCAGCTCCGTGAGATGAACGCCCTCGACAAGCTCGAAGCAGTTTTGAATGAGGTACCAGTTGTACGCAAGGCTATGGGCTATCCTCCGCTTGTTACGCCGTCAAGCCAGATGGTCGGAACTCAGGCAACCGTCAACGTATTGCGCGGAAGATGGAAGAGCTTCCCGAAAGAGATCCGTCAGTACTTCCTCGGCTACTATGGTCAGCCGCCAGCACCGATGGATCCCGAAGTCCAGAAGCTCGCAATCGGTAACGAAGAGCCTATAACTTGCAGGCCCGGCGAGAAGATTGCCCCCGAAATGGAGAAAGCCCGCGAGGAGTGCAAGCCTTGGGCAACAGAACCTGAAGACGCTCTCACGTGGATAATGTTCCCGCAGGTCGCAAAGGACTTCCTTCCGAAGAAGTACGCGAAAGTCCACAAGCGCGACACAGGGCTTCAGGCACAGGCAGCACCAGAGGCATATCCGGCGTAAAAGTAAATGGACATACCTTTAACGGGAGACAGCTTCACTCAGGCCAGACTTCTCGGCGTTAATGACGAGAATTTCAGGGCAATAGAGGCTCGTTATCCCGTAACATTGTCGGTAAATAACGGGGTCGTTCACGTGAGCGGCCCTGATTCCGAACCCGTAAAGATAGCCGCTGAACTAATCCGTGAGTTAGCATCAGCCGCCGCAAAAGGTCATGAGATTCACACCGATGACATCCGCGCCGCAATGGACGCACTTGCCGAAGGACGTGAACTAAATCTCAACGCCCTTTACTCCGAAATCATCTGCACTACCGCACGGGGAAAGCCAATCCGAGCGAAGACTCCCGGTCAGCGTGCCTACATAAAGGCAATCCGCGATAATTTCATACTCTTTGCGACAGGCCCGGCTGGTACGGGGAAGACATATCTTGCTGTCTGCGAGGCCGTATCAATGCTGAAAGCCGGAAAAGTCAACAGAGTCGTACTTGTTCGTCCTGCTGTCGAAGCTGGGGAGAGTTTGGGATACTTGCCTGGAGATTTGCGTGAGAAGGTTGAGCCTTACGTTAGACCGCTTTACGATGCTTTCTACGATTTGTTGTCGCCGGAAAAATTCATGCGTTACGCCGACAAAGGAGTCATTGAGATTGTCCCGCTTGCTTACATGAGAGGAAGGACACTCAACGAGAGCTTCATCATTCTCGACGAGGCTCAGAACACTACACCAAAGCAGATGAAGATGTTTCTTACACGACTCGGATTTGGGTCTAAAGCTGTCGTTACGGGCGATATTACGCAGGTTGACTTGCCGGGTTCATCGCCGTCAGGCTTGAGGAGCGTCAGGGAAATTCTCGGCGGCATAAAGGGTATAGGCTTCATGGATTTGACACATGCTGACGTTGTGAGGCACGAGATAGTCCAGAAGATTGTTCAGGCATACGCACGTTACGAGGAGGAAAACAGGCTGTGAAACAAAGAAGAGTATTGATACAGTCCGAGAAAAACATATTCCAGCGCATCAATTTTGCCTCGATGTTCCAATTCACCGGCCCTATGATCTTCCTCCTCATCGCCGGAATTTCAATCGTCCTCGCTCAATGGGCAGTCCTAAACAAGCGCGGGGACAGCTTCAAGGTTGGAAGCCCTGCTCCAGCGACCTACAGGGTAATCACGAAGATGCGCTACGATGACCGTGAGTCAGCCGCAAGACTTCGCTCAATGGTCGGTGATAGCGTTGCGGGTGTCAACGTTCATGATATGTCGGCGAAAGCTAGGTTACAGCGCAGGCTTGAGGAGTTCGGGGAAATCAAGGACGTTAATTCGGCAAGAAACTCCGTGTACCTCTCAGACTTCCCTGAAGGACTCATCTCCGCATTCCTCAGCTTTGACGAGGAAGACAGAGCGAGAATCCTGAACTCAGCCTACACTGTCGGAACTTCATATCTTGAACGCCTTGACCGCGAGAAAGTATACACGTCAAACCTCCATCTCATGACTACGATATTATGGGACGAGATAAGGCACTCAGGCATCCCAGAGAGCGACTTTAATTTCGTCTACCAGATACTTGCGATAATCGGGAACCTCAACATCAGGCACGACAGCGAACTCACCGGCCTTGCAAGAGAGGCAGCAATAAGGGAAGTACCGACGATAGACAGGAAGTTTGATCCGGGCGATGTCATTGTCTCTCACGGCGAAATCGTAACGGAACAGACAGCGACTCTCCTTCGACTTCAAGGATACACTGAGGATGATTTCCCGGTAAGAGAACTTTTCTCGGTGCTTCTCTGCGTATTGTCGCTCCCGTTGTGGATTGACATTCTCAGCAAGGGCGCGGGTGAACATAAGCCTACGATGTGGTGCATAGTCTTCATCGTTTTGACGGCGTGGATATGCGAGACATTGGCGGCTAAACTTGGGATTTACGGCGCTGGGACTTTGGCGGCATCGTGCGTTTCGTTCCTCTGCATTCAGGATTACCTTGCGTTCTGCGCGGCTGTCGTAGCCTCAGCATCGGGCGTATTCATCGTAACAGGCCAGGCCGTAAGCAACATAATACTCCTCTCTGCACTCGCTGTCTTCACGGCAACTTCTTGCTTCTACTTCATGCGCAATCTTGAGTCGAGCCGTCAAGTTTCAGTCAGGATAATGGTGATGGCGTTCTTTCTCACTGCACTGCGAATGACACTGCGATACTTTCAGGGAACGCCGTACAGTTGGGGGACGTTTCTTAGGGGGGCAGCGTTGTTCTTCGTTTTCGAGACAGCTTCAAGCCACCTGATGATGGGAGTCCTTCAATACTTCGAGGAATACATAGAGACGATCTCGATAATGACGATCCGCGAAATCAGCAACCCTTCAAGCCCATTGCTCCGAGACCTTCAGCAGCACGCGCCTGGAACATACCAGCACAGTCTCACGATTGCGACACTGATTGAGGCTGTAGGCATGAAACTCGGAATGAACACGAGTCTCCTAAGGGCAGGAGCGTATTACCACGACATCGGGAAGCTGAGGAAGCCTGAGTTTTTCGTCGAGAATCAGGGCGGAGGCACTAACATTCACGACTCAATGTCGCCGATGCTGAGTTCACTTGCCATAATCTCGCACGTAAAGGACGGTCTTGAACTTGCGTATGAGGCAAAACTCCCAAAGAGGATACGCGACTTCATTGCCGAACATCATGGGGACACTAGCACACGTTACTTCTACAACAAGGCGATGTCGATAGGCGAGAAGGTTGAGTGGTCTCAGTTCTGCTATCCCGGCCCAAAGCCTCAGTCAAGAGAGACAGCATTGCTCATGATCACGGACTCTGTTGAAGCTGCTGTGAGGGCTGCGAATGTCAGCGAACTTGACGCGCAAGGCCAGGCGGTCAGCAAAATCGAGAAGATAGTTAACCAAGTAGTACAGAGCAAAATCAACGAGAATCAATTCGAGAATGTCGCATTCACGATGAGGGATTTCACGGTCATAAAGAAGACGCTGATCTCCGTGTTACAATCAATGTATCACACGCGCAAAGTCAAGAAGATCGAGCGCAAGAAATAATCACGAAAGGTGTAATAGTACTTGAAGTTATCAGTAACGATAGATGCCCCTGACGATTCAGATGGCAACAGTAAAGCGAATCCAGACTTTAACGACCCCAGAATATCCGAAGTTCTAGAAGAATATTTACGCGAGATTTTCCCTGCCAGCAAGAAGTACGATGCTGCTGAAGTCTCGCTGACTTTCATGCCTCCCGAAGAGATACGCGCACTCAACCGCGACTACAGGGACGTTGACGAGGCTACAGACGTTCTCTCATTCCCGATGATTGACGAAACGGCCGGAATGCCCGAAGGTATGCCCCTAATGTTAGGCGACATAGTGATATGTCCTGAGGAAGTTTCACGGCTTCACCCCGAACTTTCCGAACGCGAGGCAATGTGCTTGATGGTAGCGCATTCGTTCCTTCACCTTCTTGGGTACGACCATGACACTGAGGAGAAAGAGTCGGCCATGTGGACGAAGCAGGACGAGATTTCGCGGAGGCTCTTGGAGGTGCTTGACTGATGGCGGGAATTATTACGGGGTTCGTTGTGCTGTTCTTACTTTCGGCATTCTTCAGCGGTGCGGAAACCTCAATAACGGCGACAGGAACGGGAAAGCTCCGCACTCTTCAGGAGACTGGGAAATATCGTTTCCTGAACTCGACATTCCAATGGCTGATTGACGACACACAGGAGGCTCTAACAGTCTGCCTCATTGCGAACAACGTCGTGAACATTTCGGCGAGCGCACTTGCTTCGAGCGTTGCGCTTGAGATATTCGGGGCTGGTGCGCTGGTTGTGGTTGTTCCAGTGATGACGGTCTTAATCGTAATATTCGGCGAGATATTGCCCAAGAGTGCCGCAATGGTTTACGCTGAACATGTCTTGATTTTCGCTGCCCCAATACTGAGGGTACTTGCGTTCCTTATTGCACCGATAGCATGGGCCATGAAGAAGTGCGTAACAGGGATTGGCTTATTGCTTCACATAGATTTGGGGACACAGCAGGTTTTTGTTACGCGGGACGAGATAGAACAGTTCGTGAAGATAGGCGAGGAGTCGGGGGCATTGGAAGCCAGCGAGAGGCGAATGATTGACGGGATAATAGACTTCGACGAGACGAGAGTCCACGAGATCATGATACCTCGAACGGACATGATAGCGATTGAGGCCGACGCTAAACTTGGCGAGGCTGTTAGCCTTTTCATTGAGGAGGGACATTCAAGGATACCAGTCTATGAGGAAAGCCCCGACAACATCGTGGGAATACTTTACGTCAAGGACACACTGAAGAATCTCAGCGAGGGCAATCTTGAGTCAGGGGTGAGGGAACTTCTTAGGAAGCCAATATTTGTGCCTGAGACGATAAGGACTGCTGAACTTCTGGAGAACATGAGGCGCGAACACATCCACATAGCGATAATCGTTGACGAATACGGCGGAGTTGCCGGGATTGTTACGATGGAGGACATATTGGAGCAGATAGTCGGGGAGATTCAGGACGAATACGACGAGGAGGCTCCGGAGATTCAGAAGCTCGATGACGGCTCATACATGGTGCAGGGGATAATGAGCCTTGAGGATTTGAACGAGGAATTAGGGACGGACTTCCACAGTGATGACGCCGAGACTATCGGGGGATTGGTGCTGATACTTTCGGGGAGCTTTCCTGATGAGGGCGAAGTATTCCACTATGAGGGCTGGACTATGAGGGTAGCGGGACTTGAGGATCACAGGATAACCCTGCTCAACCTGTCGAAAGACGAAGAAGTAATCCCGGAATAGCTAGTAAGATTGAAAGCCTCTCCTGCGGAAAGCGGGGGAGGTATTTTGTATCATCACATCTTTTGGAAGGCCATCGCCGTACGGAACACCGTTCTTCAAGCATTGACAAATATTTGCACTCAATTCCTACATTAGGAGGAGTGTTGCACATCGTGCCTATAAAATCACCAAACTTTTCTGCATATGCGTCATTCAGCAGACGAAATTCAAGCCAATTAAGCATATCTTCTTGAATACTTATAACTATTATCTCTGCATGCCTATTTGTACATTGCCGATCCTTTTAGCCTACTAATACCTACTTTCGTAAATATCCTAGGCATGGCGACTTACTTTCGTACGTTCGTCAAGTAAGAAGGCTAGATCTCACAAGGTTCACAGTTTCCCGTGAACGCTGTGTTGCTAAATGGTTTGGTTATCGACTAAAATTTATCTTTGTAACACGGAAAAAAGTGTACACATTTTAGGTCTTATTGTCAAGTAATATTATGTATCAATTTACTATGCGAAACCCTCAGAGCTTATGCCTCAGTTGCTGTTGGAATATTCCTCGATGGATTTATCATAAAAAGTAGAAGGTATGTTGCTGGAGAATGCTATAAAAACACATCGAGCCTCTTCTACTTCTAAATTTTTTGAATATACCACGCATTAAAGATGCTTCCAATCATGTCTCCAAAATTGTGGCGATTTCAATCCACGCCCCCACGAAGGGAGCGACGACACCTACCATCGGCTTCATGAATATCTGACACTTATTTCAATCCACGCCCCCACGAAGGGAGCGACTC
>JAFRSL010000294.1 GCA_017427625.1 Synergistaceae bacterium
CCCCAAACCAAACCCAGAGCAAGAGCCAGACCCAGACCCAGACCCAGAACCTGAGCCTGAGCCTGCGTCTGTTCTGGGTGTAGGCAGTGCAAGCGGTGGCTGTGATGCTGGACTCTCGGTGTTAGGACTGGGATTGATGCTTTCGGCTGTAATCATGAAGAGAAGAACGCACTAACCTTTTCGGAAGAATCCCTGTAACCTTTCGAGGCTGCGGGGATTTTTTGAAATGTGCCATAACGCCTAGTAGTCGCTCGGAAATTCACCTTCCTTGTCATCAACACTTTCACTCAGCTCCATAACCTCAGCGCGTATTGCCTCCCTCTCTGCCTGACTGTCCGCGTATTTCCTAAGTTCTTCCCTTATTTCTGCCTCAGTATTTTTGCTCCTCATGTGAAATATTGTAAGGTTTGACCCCTCACGCTCTGCATGAATATTAAGGCGGAAAAATCCCGGGTCAATCGCGTCCTTAACGACACTAATTTTTGCGATATTCTTTGTCTTTGGAATGTTAAACACTACATAAGACGGAAATTTTTGTTCAGCCAAAACATTCAGGCTCTTTGCTATAAGTTCGTCAAACGATAATTTCTTCTTCCTGCAGAACATTATTCTTACTCCTCCAATACCTCATATACTGCCCTGCTTGAAAATCCCCGCGAAATCAGCCGCGCCCTAATCTTCCTTTCATCAAGCCCCGATTTCCTCAAGCTCTCCGAAATTTCACGCGCCCTCTCCTCTTCGTCGTCAATCTCATCAAGTGCAATCCTCACATTCTCACGCGATACCCCTCGAACCCCAAGCTCATAGGCAATCTTGGCGTTCCCCCACGAAACATGGCCGTCCGCAAACAGCCTCGCATACCCCAAATCATCAATCAGCCCCGCGTCCTCAGCCTCATCAATCAGCGTCTCAGGAAATTTCATCCGCGACAAATATTCGACAGCCTGCTTACGTGTGCATGGCCGCCGGAGAAGGAAGGCGAAGAATTTTTCCCTCGTGTCATCATTCGGAGGGGTTAAAAGCTCTTCCCAAGACTTCATGATACCGCCGCAAGCTCCAATACTTTCCCAAGCCTACGAAGAATCTCGCGCTTCAAGTCAGGCTCTCCGCTCAAATTCGGGTCATCGTCGAGAAGTGATTTTGCCTCCTCACGCGCAAGTGTCAGAATCTTCTCGTCCCTCACAAGTTCAGCAACACGGAAATCCGTAACTCCATGCTGATGTGTCCCGCATATCTCTCCAGGCCCGCGCTGAATCAAATCCCTCTCCGAAAGCTCGAAGCCGTCAGAAATCTCAACCATTGCCGAAATTCTCTCGCGCCCTGAGTCCGTAATGTCGTCATTCTCAAGAAGCACGCAGTAGCTCTGTGAATCGCCGCGTCCTACACGTCCCCTAAGCTGGTGAAGCTGTGAAAGCCCAAACTGTCCAGCGTCCTGAATCACGATCATCGTAGCGTTAGGAACGTCAACGCCGACTTCGATCACCGTCGTCGCAACAAGAATGTCAATATTCCCCGCGCTGAACTCACTCATTACACGCGACTTCTCATCTATCGGAAGCTGTCCGTGAAGTACAGCCGCCCTCATCTCAGGCATTGCCGAAGAAATCATCTCGTATGACGCTATGACGTTTGCAAGCTCCCTCTCGCCCTCGCCAATAAGCGGGCATACCCAGTAGATTTGATGTCCCTCGTGAACCTGCTCGCGTATCATTCCGTAAACCTTCTTGAACTCTTGGGGCATTAGGGCCGATGTCTTGATGGTCTTCCGGCCTTTTGGCATTTCGTTGAGGGTTGAGACTTCGAGGTCTCCGTATATCGACATTATGAGGGTTCGCGGGATCGGTGTTGCTGTCATTGCGAGAACGTGGGGAGCTTTTGCCTTTGACGCAAGTTCACCGCGCTGTAAGACTCCGAAACGGTGCTGCTCGTCAATCACTGTTAGCGCAAGGTTGTTGAACGTTACACCTTCCGAGAATAGTGCGTGAGTTCCGACCGCAATGTTGATACTTCCGTCATAAAGACCCGCTAGAATTTCACGGCGTTCTGAGGCTTTGAGGCTTCCGGTTAGGAGTGCTGTCCTTACTCCCAGAGGCGCGAGAAACCTTGTAAGGCTCATGTAGTGCTGCTGTGCGAGAATTTCTGTCGGTGCCATGAATGCTGACTGTACTCCAGAATCGCACGCCGCTAACATTGCGAATATTGCCACGAGAGTTTTCCCTGAGCCTACGTCGCCCTGCAAAAGCCTGTTCATCGGGTAAGGTTTCTCAACGTCCTCAAGAATCTCATAGACCGCTATTCTTTGAGCGTCGGTCATCTTGAACGGAAGAGTGTCGGAGAACTCCCTGAAAATCCTTCCGGCCTTGAGGATATTTGCGCGGTACTTCCCCGTTAATGCCCTGCGCCTCAGCATGATACCGGCTTGAAGAAGGAATAACTCATCGAATGACAGCCTGTTTCTTGCGCGTATGAATTGCTTTTCGTCGGCTGGATTGTGGATCGTCATCACGGCTTCCTTGAGGCTCATCATCTTGTAATGCGTCAATATCCGTGAGGGGAGAAAGTCTTTCAGGAGTGAGTCGGAGTAAGTCTCAAGGACTGTGTCAACAAACTTCTTGATGGCTTTCTGGGGAAGTTCAGCAGTGCCGGGATAGATTGGGAATATTTTGCCGATTAACGTAGGGGTCTTGCCCTCGTACAAAATCTCGAACGCTGGGTGCGAGAACTGCGGCTCAACGTAGTAATCGCTGATTGGCCCGTAAAGTGCGAGCCTCATTCCCCTGCGAACGAAGTCAGCTATCTTGTCGGTGAACCAAACAGCCCGCGCAATTCCCGAAGAGTCGGAGAGGACTGCCTCAGTTCTTCCGTTGAAGGCCGAAATCTCAGCGACATCTGCGACAGCACACTCGATATTTCCGGGCGTTAATCCGGATAAAGGCTTGGGGAATCTCCTGTCCTCGTAGCGTCTAGGCATAAGGAAAATGAGATCCTCAAGCGTGAAAACTCCTAGCTTTCCCAGTGCTTCAGCCTTCTTTGGGCCGACCCCTGAGAGTGCCGTAACGGGCGAACTAAGCCGGGCATCAGGCCTCTTCTTGGGCTGGGGGGGCGTAATAAAGGTCATTCGCGGGTTCTTCCGGCTGTTCGGGAGCTGGCTCAGGGCTGTAATCGCGGTGTTCCGGTGCTTCGGCAGCTATCTCCGCGTCAATATCCTCCTGTGCGCGGTCAATAATCTTCCCGAAATCTATCAAGAGCGAATATGCGTCCTTCAGGAACTGCTGCTTCTGAAGGTTCAGGAATCTCATCTGCCCCTCATGCTGTGAGGCTTCATGCGCGGCGTTGTCGAGGAGTTTTCGGGCTTCTGCTTTTGCTGACGACAGTATTTCTTCGGCCTTAGTTTCTGCCTCGTGCCTTCTGGTCTGAAGCTCATACTCGATGTTGGAAAGTGAGTGCTCGGCTTTTGCGCGCTTGTCCTGCGTTGACTGCGTGATTTCTTCAGCCGTGATTTTGGCTTGGGCGATTATGTCATTGGCTTTGCGTTCTGCCTCATCGAGACGTGCCTGAACGAGACCGTCAGCTTCTGCGACATGCTTCTTGGCTTCTTCGTCAGCGTCGGAAAGGATCTTCTCCGTCTGAGTGCGAGCCTGTTCCTCCATGTCTTTTGCGGCTTTGCGGGCTTGAATGAGAGCGTCCTTGATTGCGTCAGTCATGGCCTCCTGCTTCTTGACGAACGACTCTAATTCCTGAATCCTTGCGTCCTTCTCGTCGATCTGCGTAACGTAAGCCTCCAAGTCATCGGCAACCTGGTTCAGAAAGTCCTCAACTTCCGGGACTGAGTATCCGCCGAAACGTACCTTCTTGAAGATTTTAACTTCAACGTCTTTTGCTGTGAGTAATTCGCTCATTCGTGCGGCACCGATGCAAAAAACACAATAATACTTCACATTTACTATGTTTCCCTTACTGTTTCATCGAACCCGGTACTCTGAAATTCAGTGCACCGTTTGTATAGTTCTCCGCAGTCATTACGGGGGCATCGAATCCCCTTAGAGCTAGGCTGTTAAGCTAATCTCTCTAAGTTCAAAGCAGCGTTGAAATCCCTGTCGATCACTTTTCCGCATTCAGGACACTTGTATATCCGTTCTGACAGCTTCAAATCTTTCTTCACATGACCGCAATTTGAACATGTCTTTGAACTCGGGTAAAACCTGTCAGCAAATTCAACTTTTATCCCTGAAGCTGCCGCCTTGCGCTCTATCAGCGTCCGCAGTAAATACAAATTCTGTTCCGCGACTGCACGTGCAAGATGCCGGTTCTTCATCATTCCCTGTATGTTCAAATCTTCAAGCACTATGACTTTGGGCTTCATGCTCACAATTTTAGCCGCTGTCTGCTTTATGTACTCGTGCCTTCTGCGTCTAATCCTGCCGTATAAATCCTGCACCCTGTATTTTTCTTTCAAATAATTCTTCGAGCCTTTTTTCTTCCTCGATAAAATTCTTTGATGGTGCTTGAGCTGTCTGGTCAATCGTCTCATTTTATGACTCCGATTGATGTTCCTGAACACTCTTTTGTGTCCTCCATAGCTCACTACAGCCAGTGATTTCACGCCTACGTCTATTCCCATATTCACATCACTCAAAATTATTTTTGACTCTTCCGGCAAAACTTCAACCGCACACTTCAAAAGCCATTTTTCGTTCTCGAATTTCACTCTGGCATTGTAAAACTTCACTCCAGTGAGATTTTCTTTGGCCTTAAATCTTATCCAGCCGATTTTCTCAAGATAAATCCGATCTTGCTCATCGACTTTCACTTTTTCAGAACGAGTGCAGAATGACGGCGTACATTTCCCTTTCGATTTGAACTTCGGCATTCCGCCTGTTTTTCCGGTTCTCAATCTCCTGAAAAAATTTTTGTATGCTTTGTCCAAATCTATCAGCGCGTTAGCTTCGACTTGACGCGAGACTTCCTGAAGCCATTTGAACTTTTCACTGTTACGCACTTCCGTAAACTCGCGTTTCAGTTCATACACGCTCAAAATCTCTTTACACTCGGAATATGATTTTTTCTGAAGCGCAAGTCCCCAGTTCCAAGTCCAACGCGCTGTTCCTACATTCTGCCAAAATAATTTCGCCTGTGATTGCGTCGGTAATAAACGTATCACTATTGCCTTGTACATTCGATACACCTCCTTTCGGAAGTATTATACAGCTATTCGCATCGTCCTCCTTTCATTAAATTTTTTGTAGAACTTTGATAACTAATTTGCTTACTGTACGATTACCTCTTCCGGCCATACTTCAAACATGTCAGCTCTAGGCGTAACAAGATACTGCGCCGGCTCAATGAATTTCAGCTCACCGTTGCGGGCAAATGCGACTCCGCCCATGAAGGTGATGAAGTCCTTTCCGTCCTCCTCAAATTCGCGCTGGTTGAGAGTGTGAAGGTCAATCAGGATCATCGCCCCGCTGTTGAACGCCTCACGAAGTCTCCTCTTGTCGCTGTCGGAAGCTACTCCGTTGAAGAGAATGAGCTTTCCTGAGGCGGCAGGATTTCCTGATGTTGAACGTGATGTGCTTTCCTTGCGTGAAGAAGACTGCTTTCTTGGTCTTTCTTCTGTGTAGTCATCGTTGTCGTCGTAATCGTCCTCGTCGTTCTCGAAGCCAAAGAATTTCATTAAGTTCAAGGCTAACTACCTCCCGTAAAATTATGCACCTCAAAATACGTATAATATACCACAGAAACGGCGGCTAGTGTTTACTGTAATCTCTCGGCCCGAACAAAAGCGTCCCAACTCGGATCATCGTGCTTCCCTCAAGTATTGCAAGCTCAAAGTCCCCGCTCATTCCCATAGAAAGAATCGGAAGCTCAAGCCCCGTTCTGGTCCTAGCGTCCTCAAGAAGCCCCCTCAGTTCCGCGAATGACGAACGAATCTCGCGCTCGTCGTCCGTTATTGGCCCTACCGTCATTAGACCGTCAAGCCTCAAATTCTCATGGCCTGCAACATTTTCAAGGAGTGCGTTGAAATTCTCAGGTTCAACTCCTGACTTGCTGGCCTCGCCTGAAGTGTTGACCTCAATTAGTACGGGGACAATTCTTCCGAGTTCACCTGCGATTCGATTCAAGCGTTCCGAAAGTTCGATGCTGTCAACGCTGTCTATTGTGTCGAATGTCTCAATAGCTTTACGCGCTTTGTTGGCCTGAAGATGACCGATTAGTCTCCAAGATATTCGGGAGTCTCCGTAGACTTTACGTTTTGCCTCACCCTCCTGAACCCTGTTCTCGCCGAAGAAGTCAACCCACGAGATTTTCTCGGCCTCCTTCATCTCGTCAACTGTTCGAGTCTTGCTGACCGCCGTGAAGTATACCTTGTCATTGCGACCTGCCTTCTTCATGGCCGCGTCTATTCGTTCACGGATTATCTCTGCGTTCAATTCTCACCATATCCTTCCGTTCTCGTCTTTTATCGTGTTAGCGTCAAGTATGAGTTTGTCGCCGTGCCTTACTCCCTTCTCGATGAAAAAGTTTTTCTCGTCGGCAGGAAAACCCTCAACGTCTTGAAGCACAGGGCTGTTACCCTGAAGTATGAAGACCTTGTTCTTCCCCTCACGCGTGATGACCGCAGTGTCAGGGACCATTATCCCCTTCTGAACGTCCGTAACTACGCTCGCCTTGAAGCTCCTCGACCTCAGAACAGCGGGCGGGAAAAACGGAAGTCTCAGGTAAACTTTCAGCTTCTGGCCCGATGACTTAACCGCTACAACTTCAGCCTTGCGTTCTTTGCCCTCGTACTCCGTTCGGATTCTTATCGTGGGATTCTCTTTGTTCCTCAATGCACGCTCAAGCGACGGCGATGTGTCAAGGTATGCTATACATCTCAGGACTTGGGGCTGAGGAACTAGCTTTCCGATTGGCTCACCGCGACTCATTGCTGTACCATTCTCGATGAGTGAGGCATCTTGAAATTCAGGGAACGGCGCGAAATCCGGCCACAGCTTCGAGTATACCCAATTACCTTCTTGGCCGTCGAGGCCGGGATAGAAGTACGCGGGATA
>JAFRSL010000295.1 GCA_017427625.1 Synergistaceae bacterium
CCAGAACGCTTTCCCGTAGCCCGTTGAGCCTCTGAAGTTCACCTGCAAGACAGCGATTCCCCTGTTAGCGAGGAACTGTGCCTCAGAGTCGAAGCCCCACACGTCCCTCGCGCTTGGGCCTCCGTGCGGTATCACTACGAGCGGGAGATTCTTCTCCTCAACTCCGACGGGGAGAGTGAGATAGCCGTTAATCTTCGCGCCGTCCCTTGCCGTGAATGTTATGGCCTTCATCGGTGCCATCTGATCAGCCTTGAGCCATGGGGACAGGTCCGCAAGTTTCGAGATTGAATTGTCCCGGCGGTCGAAAAGGTAGTAAGTCCCTCTCGTTCTGTCGCTGTAAGTCCGAACGATGTATCTCTGTTCGTCGTCGTCAGTGTCAACAGCCGCAACCTCAAGTCCCGGGAAAAACGCATCAATCGTCTTCTGCAATTCCTCGCGGGAAGCGTCGAAGAACTTGTAGTGCCTTCTGTCGGTCGTGTAGGTTACGCCCGTGATGATTTTGCGCTTCTTTGAGTGCATTATCCCGCCAGCATCAACTTCGTCATGCTCGAATACGAGGTCAATCGTCTCGTTCTTCTCGGGGTCGAAAGTGTATATCGCTGCCTTGTCCCTGCTGAGGTTTGAGACGACGTACATCGTCTTGTTGTCGTACGCGAACATTACGGGCGAGAATGTCTCCTTGAAGTTCGTCGTTATTAGAGGCCGGAAACTCTGAGTCTCGTCAGTTCGGTAGAGGAATGTCTCGTTTACTCCGTCGGTCTGGAAGGCGCATCTCAGTTTCCCATCGTGGTCGGTAAGCCAGCCTGTAATATTTCCGGGATTCCTTCCGACAAGCTCAAGCTCCCCTGTCTCAATGTTGCACCTGTAAACGTCAAAGACTTCCGGGTTCTCCCTGTTCATGTCGATGAGCATGTGAACGGGGTCGTCTTCAAGGTCATCAAGAACTCCTGCTTTCACCTTGTCAAACGGAGTAAGGTCTCTGGCCTCACCGCCCATTATGTCAGTGATGTAGACGTGGAAATTCTCGTCCCCTCCCGAATCCTGAGCGAATACTATCCTCCCGTTTCCCTTCCAGAAGAATCCGGAGATGTCGCGTTCGGTTGCTGAGGTAATGCGCTTCTCAGTGCCTGTTGAAATCTCGCGGACATAGACATTCATTCTGTGCTGCCATGGCCGGGCGAATGCGAGCCATTTTCCGTCGGGAGAAATTGAGAACGCGGAATTTTCCGGGTTTCGGAAGAAGTCCTCCATTGGCAAGATCGGCGGAACTGCGGCAGATGCACACGCTGCTGGCATTGCGAGTAAAAGCGCGAAAAGGACGAATAGTATTCTCATGGATAAAAGCTCCCTTCACTAAATTTTATATGTGATTGTATCATGGCCTCGCTAAACAGTCTCGTTTTGTATTAGAATAACTTTCGCTGATGGATTTCGTGAGGAGGGAAAAATTTTGAAGGATAACATTTCTGTTTACCCCGTGAGGATTTCAGGGATTGATGACATGAGAAAGGTCTGCGCGAAAATTGGAACGGACTCGGGAGCTTTGGCATATCTTATTCCGAAGTCCGGGATGATTCATATTTACGCCGAGAAAGTCGACTACAGAGCCGCGAATTTCTTGAAGCAGGAGATGCTTTCACGCGGTGGGGACGTGGTGGTCGCAAAACATGTCATCGACGGAAAGACGGACTACAGCGACATTCTCTTAATGAGCACGGAGAAGCAGTTACTCAGTCTCACCGAGAAGATGAAGGCCATGAACATATGGGGCATTTCTGAGTTGCGGGAAAAATTGTCGACAATAATGAGGAACATTAAGCCCCGAAATTGGGAGATGACTTCACCGCATGGCCGTAGAATAGTTTTAGGCGGAAAGACGCGGTTAATGGCTATCCTGAATCTCACGCCTGATTCATTCCACGAGGCAAGCAGAATTGATGAACGAACAATAATCGAACGTGCCGAAAGATTCCTGACCGAAGGAGCGTATATCCTCGACGTTGGCGCAGAATCGACGAGGCCGGGCGCTACTCCTGTCAGCGAGACTGAGGAGGCTGAAAGACTTTTGCCTGCGTTGAAAGCACTAAGGCGGGAATTTCCTGACACTTTGATTTCCGTCGACACCTACAAGGCTGGGATTGCGCGTATTTCTTCGGACGAGGGCGCGGACATCATCAACGACATCAGCGGTTACGGCTTCGATTCTGAAATGGCTGGGACGATTGCGGAGTTTGGGATACCGTATGTACTGTCTCACATCTCAGGGACTCCCATAGACATGGCCGGATTTGAGGGACACGAGAATATTCTCGGCGAGATGGACGTTTACTTTTCGCGGAAACTTGAGAGCTTGGAATCGACGGGTGTAAAGCTTGAGAACGTGATAATAGATCCAGGCTTGGGCTTCGGAAAGTCAGCGGACGATAATTTCACGATACTGAAGAACATTGAGAGCCTTTCGGTTTTTGGGCAGCCTGTAATGATTGGGCATTCGAGAAAGAGATTCACGGGAGGAATTTCTGGGACGCTTGGAGTTACGGCCATGATGTCGGGAAGAGTGAGCCTGATGCGAGTTCATGATGTTGCGGATAACATGGAGGCTTTGAGGATTTCGGAGAGGCTGTTATGATATAGATGTAGCCAAAAATTAAGGAGGATTATTTTGTATGGATTTAATATTTGATGCGATAAAGACCTCTGGCGCAGAATTAGTTTCGGTTGCGCTTTTTGCTATGCTGCTGTGGGGGTATAAGCATTTACGGGTATTGTTCAAACAGAGCAGCCGGCTGAAAAAGGAATTAGAGGACTTGATGGCTGAGGTAAAGCGTCTCGAAGCCGCGCTGAAGGAATCCGAGTCTCAGAAATCGGAAGAAGTACGCCTGAAGGAAAACACACAGAGGCAGCTTGAGGCAGAACGTAAGGAGCAGAAACGTTTGAGGTCTGAGCTTGGGCGAAAGGACGAGGCACTGAGGGACGCAATCGCAAGAGAATCAGAGCTTCAGCGTCAGCTTGAGACAGAACGTCAGGAAAAAGAGCAGTTACATGCTGAAGTCAAACGCCTTGAAGGGATATTAGCTGAGATTCAAAAGCAAGAAGAAGCAAAACGAATGGAAGAAGCTCAGGAGATACTTGAGGCCTCACGTTTGGAAGGCGAGCTCTCAAAGACAGAGGCAGAAGCTCAATATGAATTAGGCATGAGGTACTACAAAGCTAAGGACTATAAGAAAGCTATAGATTGTTTCCGGATTGTCGCAGAACAGGGAGACGCTAAGGCACAATACAGTCTTGGAGTTATGTACAATGACGGGGATAAGTCAGAAGCTATAAAATGGTATCGCAGAGCAGCTCAGCAAGGCTACATTCCAGCGCAAAAAGTATTGAACAGCTTAAGCGAAGAATGGGAGTGAACTACCCCCCGCTTCATATTATAGCGAACTACTCCGCCTATAAAGGCTGGAGCTTCCTAATTCAACGAGGTCAGCGTTGCAACATTTCTGTCTCCGTCTCACGTCCTCTCCAAAGGCGTAAATTTTCTATATCCCATAGGTATTTATTCTTTTTGAGTGCTTTCTTCCTTCATCGACGGAGCGCTCTGCTGTCCTAGCGGCTGGCTTGCGGTTTAACGGGCATCTCCGGAAGCGTCAATTCCCTTGCTCACTCAGTGGTATTGGGTTTGTTACTCTCTTGCCTTTTTCTGCTCTGGCCAAATATTTTCTACACGTGCCGCCCCGTATATCTGGTTTACGTTAGCATTGTTGAAAATTGTATCACAGTTAACTTAACTTGCGCAATTC
>JAFRSL010000296.1 GCA_017427625.1 Synergistaceae bacterium
CCCGTAGTCTTGAGAGTGCCGCCCGTTTTTGTCATTAACGTTTAGCCGATTTCAGCAATGAGTTTCTCTACAGCCTCGTGAGCATCAGCAGGAAGTTTGTCGATTCCGCCGCGCTCAGTATCTCTGCTCTTGATGAAGTTCAGCCTGTCCTGGAATCTCTTCTTGAGCTGAGTCCTGTACTCCTCGTTCTTGAGGTCAGCGTCAAAGCCCGGTATCTCCATCGTCTTGATGCCGCTTAACTTCCCGAACGGTACCCAGTTTGCTTTGCCCTCGACTATGCGCTCGATGATCATGAGGGTGTTCTCTTTGCCGACAGCTTTGCCCATGAAGTTGCCCGTGTTGAGAATGTAGCATTCAACTCCGTCCGAAATGAGCTGCTTGAATCTCTCGTAGTCCATTCCGAGCGGGTAGGTCCTGAACGGGTTAGCGTAAGGCTCGCAGACAAGCGCGTCAGGGTCAACACCAGGTGCGAGGTTCTCTGCGCTCGTCCTCTTCGTTGCAAGCGTCGCACCAAGCACTGAGGCAAGCGACGGCCCTTCGAGTTTCAGAACAGGCGGAAGTGTCGGGTCTCTCATGAGCCAGAATATTGCGTTGAGAGGCTCATCGATTCTGTCGACTCTGTTCGGCGACCAAAGTCGGGACTTTATTGCGCGTCCGTTTCCGTTGCGAATGTCCTCAGTTACGGCGATGAGTTTCCCGTCAGGTGTCTTTATGCAGCCGCAGTTCTGGAGCGTCATGATGTACTTGTTGTCAGGGCAGCCGATTGGGTAGTCCGCAACCTTGTCGAAGTACGTCGGCTCAAGGGCGATTGCGTACTTGTCCTTCACGTTTACGACGAATGCGTCATCATGGAGAACCATAACGTCATACTTGCCGTCATGCTTTGCGTGTGTGATTGTCGATTTTCCTGAGCCAGAAAGTCCGAATGCTGCGACGACGAATTTCTTACCGCTTCCGTCCTTGAGGGTGTAACGCTTGAGTCCGCCGTGGCATGATGCGTAGCCGTTCCTTGCCGCGATTCCCCATGCGAGAGTAAGTGTGCCTTTCTTCATTTCGCCGAAGTAGCGGAGGCCGAGTACGATTGCGCAGTTCTCTTCGGGTGAGAAGAATGCGATTCCAAGCGGGAACTGTTCGGCAAGTTTTGCGTCTCCGT
This sequence comes from Synergistaceae bacterium, assembly GCA_017427625.1. GTDB lineage: Bacteria > Synergistota > Synergistia > Synergistales > Aminobacteriaceae > JAFUXM01. Next base: position 1,154 of record JAFRSL010000296.1, read on the forward strand.
GCGGCCAGTCAGGGTCAGCAACGAAGAATATATCGCCGTCATGGTCGGAAATCTTGCGTGATGCGGCGTAGCGTGGTGCATATGCCTCGTTTGCGTACTGGAAGTTGATCATCCAGTTGTAGAGGTTGTTCTCGTAGCCCTCAGGGACGATGCAGTGTGCGCTGGTCATGAAGTCCTCGTCAAGTCCTACGTATGCGTCAGCCTGGTAGAGCTTCCTGTAGCGCATGTTGAAGACTGCCTCGCGGATAATCTTGCAGTACTTTGCGACATCGACATCAGGGTAGCCGACGATGCGCCTTGCAGCTGCTGTGCGTCCGAAGATTCCGCCGTCGTTGAAGAGGAGGACGTTCGCGCCCATAGGGAGACCCTGCTCTTCGGGCTTGTAGACGGGCATTCCTGTGAGTTCAATTGTGCCGGGCGATTTCTTTGCGAGGTTGTAGGCTTCGTGGAGGTCCTTAACGTGATGGACGTTGTTGGCATAGAACAGCGTCTCTATCGTTGTTCTTGGCTGTGCATGATAGACTTTCTTGAAGTTTTCGGGATCATAGTATCCGATTGTTGACATATGAAAATTTGCCCCTTTCGTAAGATTTCGGGATATACGCGGTAATTATAGCACTATCGGTTAAGAAAACTCCTTTTCCGGCAATGTTATTTTATGGTATATTGTGTTCGAATTTATCACAAGGAGAGTAACAATGCGCAGATTAAAACTATCCCTCGTCATAATAATGCTCACGATCTTAACGTCAGGGCAATCACACGCGTCATCATGGGTGAACTTCCCGACAAGCTGGGACATCGGTCAGGCATTCGCGGTGTCAGTAACATCGACAGCCGATTATTCATCGCCGACAGTAACATGGATGAACAGGAGCATAGCCCTCAATGTTGAGACAGGAGGAGCGGGGAAAATTTCATACGGTCTCTTAGGTTCGGACGTTCGCAACATTAAGCCCGGAAGCTACAAGATACTATTCGAGTTCATACAGGGCGGGAAGAAATACAAAGCCTCCGGAAACATTTACCTCCGCGCGAGGCAGTACCCGAAGGAAAATCTCAGCGTCAACCCTAAAATGGTCAACCCTCCGAAAAAGGAGCTCGGCCGTATTCAGAACGAGTCGAAGCTAATCGGTACAGCCCTCCGAACGATGACAGCTCCCCGAAAATGGACGACACCCCCTCAGCCCCCGTTAGCATCAATCACGCTGACCAGCAATTACGGAAAGCAGCGCATCTACAACGGTCAGCCAAGAGCAGGACACAACGGTGCGGACATAAGAGCCGTAACAGGAACGAGCGTTCGCGCACCATTCGCAGGGACGATAATTCTCGCGGGCTTCCATTATTACGCGGGCGGCAGTGTCTACATCGACTCAGGCAACGGCGTAATCACAGCATTCTTCCATCTCAGCAACATACTCGTCAAGAAGGGCGACAAGGTTGAGAAGGGTCAGGTCGTTGCAAAATCCGGCGCAACAGGAAGAGTAACAGGCCCTCACCTTCATTACAGCCTCATACTCGGCGGGCAGTTCGTTGACCCGATACCGTTGCTGTCGACGAGCATAACCCAACTGCTCAAGCACGGTAATCTTCAGCAGGTGAACTAATCATGAGGAATATTTACGGGCTTATATTGAGCGGAGGAAGCGGGACGAGGCTCTGGCCATTGTCGAGAGAAAATTTACCTAAACAGTTCATCAGGCTCTACGGTGAGAAGACTTTGCTGCAGACTACGGCCCTGCGAATGATTAACGCTGTAACCCTCTCATCACTCCGCGTAATATCGGGTGCAAAATGGCACGACCTTGTAATGTCTCAGGCCGGCGAAATTTTCGGCGAAGACAATCTTCCTGAGAACTTCATCATTGAGGAGCCTTTTGCCAGAGGGACAGCACCTGCGATTCTTCTTGCGTCTGAGGAACTTAGACGGCAGGGCGCGGGCGATGATGATGTAATGGTGATAGTGCCTAGCGACGCATTCATACGTAACGTTAAGGCATTCACTGACGCTCTCACGCTTGGAATTAAGGCGGCTGACGATGGCTATATTGCGACGCTGGGGATCGCTCCCGTTAGACCTGAGACGGGGTTCGGATATATCAGGCAGGGGTGTGAAATCGAAAGAGGATATTACGAGGCTGAAGCTTTCGTTGAGAAGCCGGACTTGAGGACCGCGCAAGGGTATCTTGCTGACGGCAATTACCTCTGGAACGGGGGAATATTCATCTTCACCCCCAAGAGCCTTTACCGTGAGCTTGAGCGCGCTGACCCGGAATTATTCGAGCTTGCGATGAGGGGGGACTTCCGGGAAAATTTCGCGTCCGTCAAAAATATATCGTTCGACAACGCCGTAATGGAGAAGGCCGAGAGAGTAGCAGTCGTTCCGCTTTTCAATTCGGGGTGGTCAGATGTGGGATCATGGGATGCTCTTCACGATGATGTTATGGAGTGCGACGAGAACAGGAACGTGATTTCGGGGAACGCTGTGATCCTTGAGGGGCATAACTGCTTTGTGCATTCCCGTGAGAAAATGACGGTGCTGAATATGGTGAATGATATTGTGGTTGTGGATACGCCTGATGCACTTTTCGTAACGAGAAGGGGTGCGTCTCAGGAAGTCAGGAAGGCCGTGAAATATCTCAAGGACAACGGAATAGTTAAAAGTGTATAGAAAAAACAAAAGCCCCCTATAAGCTATGATGGGAGACTCTTGTTTCCATACAGTTTCGGACTAATTTGACCTTATTGTATAAGTTCCGCTTCTATCAAAGAGCGTTAATCTCCATAGTTCTCTGAAGTCATGTCTCCTGAAGATGGCTTCAGTCCAGTCTGAGAATACTACTCTAATATCAAAGTAGCGGTATTTGTTATTATATGTGCAAGCAATACTGTCTCCATTTAAAAGTACAGCAGGAGAGGAGCTAAGGAAATCTTTCCCCCAATCCCTCCGGCCTGATTGGACAATATAAAGAAACAGAACACTCTTTCCGCTGTAATTGATGAATGAGAAATCTTTCCACTTTGCAAGAGCAGAATCTGCCCCGAATGTTGAAAGGATCAGTACTGACAGAAAGCATAATGCACATACCTTACACAGTTTAGAGTTTTTCATTTGAATTCACCTCCTAACATTGCCCGCTATGTTACCTGCCATACGTTACAGATAACGCCTCGTGCAGACTGTTTACTGCACACTATCAACCAGCTGAAGAACTGCAAGGGATAGAAAGAAAAATCTGCACACAACAATTTATGCTCCCAATCTGCCATGTGATATAATACATATAAAATACATGTATTATGGGCAAAGATAAAAGACAACACAAATCATGTGCATAATCTTTCAGAACAAAAAGTATTATAGCATAAATCTTTGTCCATTTTGTATATGTATTTTTATGCATTTTTATATCCTTACTTAACGAAATTTGACAAAATATAAATCAGAGTGTATCTTATTCTGTATCATTGAAAGCCGGAGTGGCGGAATGGTAGACGCAGCGGACTCAAAATCCGCCGGGGGCAACTCTGTGGGAGTTCGAGTCTCCCCTCCGGCACCATCACAAAAATATTCAGGGAGCGAAATTTATGCCGAACAAGAAATCCGCTGAAAGGCGCGTTAGAATTTCAGAGCGAAACAGGCTCTACAACAAATACTGGACTTCAAGATGCAAGACCGCCGTTAAAAGAGTTCTTGAAGCCGCAGACTCAGGGAACAAGGATGAGGCTGCAAAGAGCTTCAACGTAGCTCAGAGCGTAATCGACAAAGCCGTCGTTAAGGGCGTAATGCACAGGAATACAGCCGCAAGACGCAAAGAGTTAATGTCGCGCCGTATGAAGGCAATGAACGCATAACACACGAAGTCTCACGGCCTCCGGGTAATGCCGGAGGTTATTTTTTTGCCGACATCTGTTTTTCCGCCCACTTGTAAACTGACTCAAGCGCAGGAATTAACGTCATTCCCCTTTCTGTGAGACTGTATTCGACTGTTGGAGGGATTGTGCTGTACTGCTTACGGTGAATTAGACCGTCAGCCTCAAGCTCGCGCAGGCATTTCGTCAGCATCGTCGCCGTAATCCCCACAACTCTCCGTTCAAGCTCCTTGTATCGCATCGTCTTCTTCTCTGTATCAGCAATGTACCACAATATCGGCAGCTTCCATTTCTGTCCGATTATCCTCATCGCGTAAAGTATCGGGCATTCCGTATCGTAAATATTTTCATCTCCGGGTAGGTTTATATCCATTCAGTAATCCTCCTAATTCTATAAAATTCGTACCAGCAAAGAAAATTCTTCATACTTTATGTTTTTATGCAGGTAATTATAATATCGTGCCGTGAAAATACAAACAGGAGATGATTTTTATGGGCAGAAAAATTTTCGAGACCGTCCGCTTGAATAACCTCACCATGAAGAACAGACTCATACGTTCAGCAACATGGGAAGGACTTTCGGACTTTGACGGATCAATAAGCGATGAGGCTTACGAGATATACAGTGAAGTCGCACACGGAGGAGTAGGCACGGTAATCGTTGGATTCACGGACATATCTGACGATGACCACTACATTCACGGTGCAATGAGGCTCTCACGCGATGAATTGATACCGCAGTACAGGAAGTTGACGGACATCATTCACGCTGAGGGCTGTGCGGTAATCTCACAGCTCGCTATGGGCGCATATTACAGGAAGTTGCCGAACGGTCTCGTCAAGCAGGTAGAACCAGACCAAATGACACAGGACGAAATCAGGAACGTTATCGAGATGTTCATACAGTCAGCAAAAAGAGCAGGGAAAGCAGGCTGTGATGGTGTTCAGATACATGCAGCACATTTCTTCTTCCTGAGCAGGTTCATTAGCCCCCGCGTCAATCACAGGACTGACATTTATGGTGGCGATACCGTGAGACGTTCACGCATTCTTAAGGAAATTCTCAGCGGCATAAAATCAAAATGTCCGGGTCTTCACATCTCGGTCAAAATAAATTCGAGCGACTTCACATTGGGAGGGCTTGAGGAAGATGAAAGCCTCGAAATTTGCAGGCTTCTTGCGGAGAACGGAATAGACTCAATCGAGGTCAGCGGTAACGGCACATCAGTTGAGGGCATAAGACCACACGTTAATGAAGCGTACTTCCTTGATTTTGCGGCTAGACTTGCGGAGAGTGTCAATGTCTCTGTGATACTTGTCGGAGGACTCAGAAGCATTCAGACGATGCAGGAAATTCTCGACAACACAAAAATAGAATTACTCTCATTGTCCCGGCCATTGCTCCGTGAACCTGACCTTCCCGAAAAATTCCGAAAGGGCGAAAGCTCCGAGTCAAAGTGCATATCCTGCAACGCCTGTTACGGTTCTCATGCTCACAGGTGCGTTTTTGTTGATTTCCGATGAGCGCGTACAGGCTTGACGTTCCAACCGAAAGAGGAAGTGTCCTCAACGGGGTATTGTTCCGCGACGGGAGGGAAAGGAGTGCTGATACCGTGATGATTGCGATTACGGGGATTCACGGGAACTTCTACTCCAATCCCTTCTACTACAATTTCGGCGAGACCCTCAACGGCGGAGGAATTGACTTCATTTACGCGCAGACCAATGACGCATTCAACAGGATTGAAACATTCAACGTTAAGACAGGGAAGCCAGAAGTCATAGGCTCATACAACGAATACTTCGCATACACCGACGAGGATATTGACGCATACCTGAATTTTGCGGAGAAAGAGGGTTACAGGAACGTAATCCTTGCGGGGCATTCGCTGGGGGCAAACAAGGTCATATACTACCTCTCACGTCATCATGACACAAAGAGGGTATCACACTTCCTCCTCCTTAGTCCCGCTAACCTCGAATGGCTGATGAATGATGTTACCGAGCGCGAGAAAAGTATCGTGCGTTCAATGAGCGAGAACGGGCGGGGGAAAGAGATGCTTCCGTTTGAGTTCATGGGCTGGGTTCCGTGTATCGCTGATACCGCGTATGACTGGCTGTTTACCGACACGCTGAATAACGTTCATGTTGAGGCGGACAAAGATTTTTCGCAGGCTGAGAAGATTACGCACACGGGCGCGCTTCTCATTGGGACGTATGACAGGTTCACTTACGGAGACCCGGCCGGATTCCTCCGCAACATCAACAATCATATTCCTACAGCGTCAGAGAACAGGCTGATATTCATTGAGGGGACTGGACACACTTACCAGCGCAAAGAACAGGAGACTGCCGACAAGATTCTTGAGCTTCTCAAAGGTTGGGGATAGCTCCTCTGTTTCATTCAATCTCAACAAAAAAGCTCCCCTCACATTGCGCAAGGGGAGCAGGATTATTTCCCGTCCACTACTTCTTCTTCAACGCGAAGCCCAGAACCGCGAGAGCCATAATCCCGAGTGCCGAATTACAGCCGCCGCCCGATGAGCCTGAATCGTAATCATCGCCGTCAACTCTTACGGTGAACTGCCTTGACGCGCTCGCGAATGAGTTGTACGCATACACCGTGAACGTATATTCCCCGCCCTCAGTCAGCGTCCCGGAGAGGACACCGTTCGTCTCACCAAGCGTGAGTCCGGTCGGAAGACTTCCCGCGCTTACCCGCCACGAGAGTCCCGAACCGTTTGTCCTGAGAGTCTGATTGTATGACCCTCCGACCCTTCCGCTTGGGAGCGAAGTCGTCGTGATTGCGAGGGCATCGATCGTCAGCGTAAGACTCCTAACCGCGCTTGCAGTTCCGTATGAAGCCGTTACGGAGAATGGGAAGCTGCCCGAAACCGTCGGAGTTCCCGAAATCCTGCCCGATGAGTCGAGAACAAGGCCAGCCGGAAGATTCCCGCTCAATGTCCACGTTGCTCCCGAAGGATTTGACGCAAGCGAGGCATTGTATGGCATTCCAGCGACTCCTGTCGGGATCGTCGTCGTCGTGATCGTGATCGTCGTCGGTGTCGGTGTTGACCCTTCGCTTATCGTGATGCTGAGTTCCTTAGTCGCACTGTTCGAGCCTGATGTTGCCCTCACGGTAAAGCGAG
>JAFRSL010000297.1 GCA_017427625.1 Synergistaceae bacterium
TCGTCCACGTAGTCCCCCGCCGAAAGGTTGCTGTAGTCCGTAACGTTGACACCGATGGGCTTTGACGTTCCGCCCGACTTGTTGATTTCCGCCGCCGTGAACTCGAAGGTTGTCGCCTCAACCGCTGATTCGGCATTATCGCCCGACATGGCAGAGTACGATACCGTGTCATCGATTCCGCTTGCCTTGAGCTTGAAGTCGTTTGAGCTTGTTATAGTAACGACGAGCTTCTTGTCCGGGTCGAACGCATCACGGGAGTCAGTTGCGTGTGAGGCCTTGATGACTCCGAGCGATTTCCAGCCCGAAGCGGTTATCGGTGTGTCTGCCGGGATGTCGAGAACGTATGCCTCATCGTATGACGATCTTGCGTTTGCGACTGACAGTGTGAGCGTGGTCTTGTAGGTGGTCGCCTTTGCGAGCGTTACCCCGAAGAATATTGCGCTCACGATTAAGATTGATGATAGTTTCTTGGGTGTCATATATGATTCTCTCCTTTGCGTGATGGTCTGTGTACTTCTGGAGAGAATGCACTATGTGAAGCCGGAAGGTTGAAGGGATTTTAGGCAATAGCTATGCCGATAGCCGATAGCCGATAGCCGATAGCCGATAGCCGATTATACGCATAATTTTCATGTTTTGTCAAGTGCGAGTTTGCGTGTTTTGACTGGTACACTATATAATCCGCTTCACTTCCGTAAAATTTTCATGGCTGAGTATTTTACACCATAGCGGAGTTTTGAGCAAAGCAGAAATTACGGAGGTTATAGGGTGTTGAGGTCTTCCGGGGTGAGACCTGTGAACTGTAAAATCATTGTGCAGTCCATTCTAGCATCGCGCATCTTGCGGGCAATCTCAAAACTAATTTTGCGCTTCCCATCACGTATACCTTCGTAATACTCTTTGCGTCCCGGATAATCCAGTATTCTGCCTCTCATGACTTTATGGCCTGCTTAGAGCATATTTAATTCTTCTTGTGAAAGCCTCGTAGCCTTGCATATGATAGTATCACTCACGCCTAGTCCGCGCAGCTCGTGGGCAATTTCAAGGCATTTTTCGAGCATTCCCTCCCTTTTACCGTATTCTATGCCCTCGTAGTACTCTTTACGTCCCGGATAATCTAGTATTCTTCCTCCCATAATTTCGTCCACTCCTGTCTTAACTTTCTTGAATTTTGCGGCTATTTTCCTGAGTACACTCTTGCTCATGCCCAGAATTGTGCTGCGGTGATGCTCAAAAATCTTCCTGTCCATAAGCGCATTATACAGACGCTCCGAAAATTCCGCGTACTCTTCCATCAACTTCTCACGCTCTGCCTTGTCCTTCTCATATATGGCAAATTTCTTCTCGAAGTTGAAGATGTAGAACGGTAGCAGAAAGTATAACCCCTTCCCGAAAATGTCATCAAGCGTATAACTATTCATCTTTATCACAGGAACATCAAAATCAACCGTACCGCCCGGTGTATTGATTACGATTTTCATCACGTCCGGCGTGTTGTCATTTGACCTGAGAAAGAGAACCGTCGCATTCGAGACCGTAACAGTGAGCTGATTGTTTGAGACTTCACCTGAATCTAATGCCTCCTGCATAATGTACTCGAATATCCTCACAAGTATAGTACCGTCTGCCGTAGATTGGCACTCGAATATATACTTGTCCCTTCTTCCGTCATCAGTGATGATTGTGAATGCGCTGTCAGTTATCCGTTTCTGTTCACCTCCGTCCTGCTGGTTAATGTAATGTTCGTTAGGATTGAGGAAAATTCTCTCCCTGCCCGTGTAATTCTTCCCGAATGCCTCGTTTATCACAGGAATAACCAAAGGCAGGCAGTCATTCATCATCGTCCTGAATGCGTCATCATATATTGTGGAGCTTTTGTTCCTTTTCGTTTTGCGAGTATGATGGTTCATTTTGTGCGGTCAAAAAATTACCCTCCCATGCGTGAACATGAGAGGGCTTTTCATTCAATTCCTATATGTTCGCTTCAAGCCATGCCCTAAGCTCTTCCGCGCCCTGAAATCCCGCCTGCCTCGCAACAACCTTTCCTTCCTTCATGATTACGAGGTTGGGAATGCTCATTACACGGAGCTTCTTTGCAAGTTGTGGATTTTCCTCAGCGTCCGCGTTGAAGAACTCAACTTTTCCCGCGAACTCCTCCGAAAGTTCCTCGACTATTGGAGCTATCATCTTGCACGGCCCGCACCACGTCGCGGAAACGTCAAGAAGTGCAACCTTTGCCGCCTCAAGTGCGCTTGCGTCATCGCCTTTGATGATGTTTACAGCCATTTTTCCCGCCTCCTTTAGAGCAGAGATGCCACGAACTTTTCGACTTCGGCCATGTCAGCAGTAGGCTCAAAGCGTTTGACGACGTTCCCGTTTCGGTCAACGATGAATTTCGTGAAGTTCCATTTGATGTCGGGCTTCTTCGCGTAATCGGGGTCAGCTTTTCCGAGCATGTCCTCAAGGATCGGGGTGAGCTTGTGTTCGCCGAAACCTTCAAATCCCTTCTGGCTCTTCAGGTACGTGTAAAGCGGAAGTTCGTTTGCGCCGTTTACGTCGGACTTCTTGAACTGGTCGTACTCGGTGTTGAAGTGGAGAGTGCAGAACTCGTGAATCTCATCATCGCTGCCCGGTGCCTGTCCGCCGAACTGGTTGCAGGGAATGTCGATGATCTCGAGGCCCTTGTCGTGGTACTTCTTGTGCATTCCTTCAAGCTGCTCATACTGAGGTGTGAAGCCGCAGCCTGTTGCTGTGTTGACGATCACGAGGACTTTCCCCGCGAACGCTGAGAGTTTCACTTCCTCGCCTTTTGGTGTGAATACGGAATAATCATAGAGTTTGCTCATTGCATATGCCTCCGTTATCAGTATTAGGATTATTGTATTTTACCAAAAAACGCGCAAGAATCATCCTAATTTCTATCAAAACATACCCGAAATTTTTGACAGCCGTTATAATTAGCAAAATAATTTCACACATAGGAGGAATCAGCATTCATTGATTGAGCTTGAACACATAGTAAAGAGCTTCCGTGCCGACAAAGACAAGTCAATCCACGCGGTCAACGATGTCTCTCTAACGGTTAATGACGGCGATATTTTCGGGATTATAGGCTTCTCAGGCGCAGGGAAGTCAACACTCGTACGCTGTATAAATCTCCTTGAGCGTCCTGATTCGGGAAGTGTAAGGATTGACGGCGTCGAAATGATGACCCTCAAGCCCAAGCAGCTCTACAAGGCCCGCACGAAAATCGGCATGATATTCCAGCAGTTCAACCTCATGCCATCGCGCACCGTCCTTCAGAACGTCGCCTACCCTCTCCGTAATATGACACGCGATCAAGTCAGGCAGAAAGTCCGCGAACTTTTGGCACTCGTTGACATTCCGGACAAGGAGAACGCTTATCCTTCTGAGCTTTCAGGCGGCCAGAAACAGAGGGTTGCAATTGCACGCGCACTCGCAAATGACCCGACGATACTTCTCTGCGATGAGGCCACAAGCGCGTTAGACCCTCAGACTACAGGCGCAATCCTCCAGCTCCTCAAAGACCTTAACCGCAAGCTAGGTCTCACGATTGTAGTCATTACTCACGAGATGGAGGTCGTCAAAAACATCTGCCGTAAAGCCGCAGTTATGGACGCAGGAAGAATCATTGAGATGGGGGACGTTTTCGAGATATTCTCATCACCGAAGCACCCCGTAACACGAAACTTCGTCCGCACAACTTCCAACCTCTCAAAGATTGAGACGCTCATCAAGGACAAGTCGCCAATCGTTCAGGTCAAACCGGGTCAGGTTATGGCGAGATTGCTGTATATTCATGCTGACGTTTCGGAGCCTCTGATTTCGTATGCTTCGAGGGCGTTCGACATTGAGATTAACATTGTGTTGGCTGACGTTGAGATTGTCGCGGGCGTAATGGTTGGCGGGACAGTCGTAATCTTCAGCGGAAACTCGGAACGCATCGACAAGGCCATGAAGTATTACAGGGACAAAAATATTCGCGTGGAGGTGATTCAAGATGCAAGAATTACTGCCTAACCTTATGAGGAGGCTTCCTGAGTTCTGGAAGGCCTGCGGTGATACATTGCTGATGGAAGTTTGGTCGGGCGCAATAATCTTTGTCATAGGGCTTATACTCGGAATAATACTCACAGTAACAAAGCCCGGCGGAATCATGGAGAATCGTCCGCTGTATCAAATACTCGACAAAATCATCAACCTTTTCCGTTCAATACCGTTCATAATTTTGCTGACGGCTTTGATGCCTCTTTCACGTGCAATCATGGGTACGGCGATTTACGTCAGGGGAGTAATTGTTCCGTTAGTGTTCGGGGCAACACCGTTCTTTGCGAGACAGGTTGAGAGCGCGCTGGCACAGACCGAGAAGGGACTCGTTGAAGCAGCGTTGTCGATGGGATCAAGCCCGTTTGAGGTGATATTCAGGGTGTACCTGCGTGAGAGTTTGGCACCGATAATCCGCGCAATAACGATAACGATCATAAGCCTCTTGGGACTTACTGCGATGGCTGGTGCCGTGGGCGCGGGCGGACTCGGAGACTTCGCGATTCGTTACGGCCATGACAGGAACATGCAGGACATCACA
>JAFRSL010000298.1 GCA_017427625.1 Synergistaceae bacterium
AAGAAAAGCCGGAGGAAGCCACCGTTCCCGTTGATGTAGTCAGCGAGGACAAGCCAGAGCAGACTCCCGTAACTGTCGAAGAGAAGCCGGAGGAGACTCCTGCGCCCGTCGAGATCGTAGTCGAGGAGAAAACCGAAGAAGCTCCTGCACCTGTCGAAACAGTTAGCGAGGACGCAATAGAAGTAACAGCAGTATCACAGGATATTTCCGACGATATACAGAAGTAACACAGGAAGTGATTTGTACATGGCAACACCACAGCGCAATGACATACACAAAATACTAATCATAGGCTCCGGCCCGATAGTAATAGGCCAGGCCTGCGAGTTCGACTACTCAGGGACACAGGCGTGCAAGGCTCTGCGTTCGCTGGGATATGAGGTCGTGCTCGTGAACTCCAATCCCGCAACAATCATGACTGACCCCGAAATGGCCGACATAACCTACATTGAGCCGCTCAACCCTGAACGTCTCGAAGCCATTATCGCCCGCGAAAGACCCGATGCCCTCCTTCCCAACTTAGGGGGGCAGTCCGGCCTTAACCTTTGCGCCGAACTCCACAAAGCCGGCATTCTCAAGAAGTACAACGTTGAGGTAATCGGTGTTCAGGCTGACGCAATCGAACGCGGCGAGGATCGTGTAGAGTTCAAGAAGACGATGCAGACTCTCGGTATCGACATGGCCCGCTCACAGGTTGCATACTCTGTCGACGAGGCTCTGAATATCGCTGAGGAACTGGGCTATCCCGTAGTTCTTCGTCCTGCCTACACTATGGGCGGAGCTGGCGGAGGCTTAGTCTACAACCGCGACGAGTTGCGAACCGTCTGCGAGCGTGGATTGCAGGCAAGCATCGTCCATCAAGTTCTGGTTGAAGAGAGCGTATTGGGCTGGGAAGAATTAGAGCTTGAGGTAGTCCGCGACAAGAACAACAACATGATAACCGTCTGCTTCATCGAGAACGTTGACCCTATGGGAGTTCACACGGGCGACTCGTTCTGCGTTGCACCGATGCTCACGATAAGCTCGGAATTGCAGGCGAGGCTTCAGGAGATGGCCTACCGAATCGTCGAACACATAGGCGTTATCGGCGGGACTAACGTACAGTTCGCGCACAACCCCAAGACCGGGCGCGTCATAGTGATTGAGATTAACCCGCGAACATCGAGGTCGTCAGCACTTGCGTCAAAGGCTACGGGCTTCCCGATTGCTCTTGTGTCGGCAAAACTCGCGGCAGGTCTCACCCTTGCTGACATAGCTTGCGGGAAATACGGCACACTCGACAAGTACACTCCGGGCGGTGCGCCTGATACGTCGGGGAATGGTTATGTTGTTGTGAAGTTTGCGCGATGGGCGTTTGAGAAGTTCAAGGGAGTTCAGGACAAGCTGGGGACTCAGATGCGCGCTGTCGGTGAAGTCATGAGCATAGGCAAGAATTTCCGCGAGGCTTTCCAGAAAGCTGTACGTTCGCTTGAGAAAGATCGCTACGGTCTCGGCCATGTCAAAAACTTCAACAGTCTCACAAAATCGGAATTGCTCGGAATGCTTGAGTATCCAACGAGTGAGAGATACTTCATCATTTACGAGGCTTTGAGGAAGGGCGCGACGGTTGACGAGATTCACGCTCTTACTCACGTCAAGGCATATTTCCTTGAGGAGATGAAAGCTCTTGTTGATGAGGAAGAAAGCATAAAGGCCAACGGTCTCAGCGATGAATCACTAGCTCAGGCGAAACGCGACGGATTTTCGGACAGATACCTCGCGGGGCTTCTCGGTGTCAGCGAACAGAGCATCAGGGAACGCAGGGAGGCTCTCGGAATCGTCGAACACTGGGAGGGCGTTCACGTCAGCGGCACTAAGGACGGGGCATACTATTACTCGTCATACAGCACAGCGGGGGACAATAAAGTCTCCAACAATCGCAAAGTTATGATACTAGGAGGCGGCCCTAACAGAATCGGTCAGGGAATCGAGTTCGATTACTGCTGTGTACACGCGGCGCAAAGTCTGCGGAAACTCGGTTTCGAGACGATAATCGTCAACTGCAACCCTGAGACCGTAAGCACAGACTATGACACTTCCGACAAGCTATACTTCGAGCCTCTGACACTTGAGGACGTACTCAGCATTTACCGCGAGGAGAACCCCGTAGGAGTGATCGCGCAGTTCGGAGGACAGACACCCCTCAATCTTGCCTCAGAGCTTGAGCGTAACGGCGTGAAAATTCTCGGAACGTCGCCCGAAATCATAGACCTTGCGGAAGACAGAGGACGCTTCAAATCCGTGATGGACTCGCTGGGTATCCCAATGCCCGAGTCGGGAATGGCGGCAACACTCGATGAGGCCCGCGAAGTTGTTGCGAGAATAGGCTATCCCGTCATGGTGAGACCGTCATACGTTCTCGGAGGCCGCGGAATGGAAATCGTCTACGATGAGGAGAGTTTGGCGAATTACGTCCGCGCTGCTGTTGGAGTTACACCTGACAGGCCGATACTGATTGACCGTTTCCTGAACCACGCGCTTGAATGCGAGGCTGACGCTATCTGCGACGGGACTCATGCCTACGTTCCTGCCGTTATGGAACATATAGAGCTTGCGGGGATTCATTCGGGAGACTCGGCTTGCTTCCTTCCGTCAAGGCACATCTCACCCGAAGCACTGTCGACCATCAAGGAATACACTCGGAAAATCGCTGAGGCAATGCACGTTGTCGGCCTGATGAACATTCAGTATGCAATCGAGGCCGGAAAAGTTTTCGTACTTGAGGCTAATCCAAGAGCGTCGAGGACAGTCCCGCTTGTGTCGAAGGTCTGCGGGATTCGTATGGTTCCTCTTGCTGTCGAGGCTATTACGCGCGAGCTCACTGGAAGGCCATCACCGTTAGAATCACTCGGCGAGAGGGTGATACCGTATTACGGTGTGAAAGAGTCAGTTTTCCCGTTCAACATGTTCCAAGAAGTCGACCCGGTATTAGGGCCTGAAATGAGGTCAACGGGTGAAGTGTTAGGGCTCGCGTCAATGCCGGGGGAGGCTTTCTTCAAGGCTGAGGAGGCTGTGGGAGCAAAGTTGCCATTGTCGGGAACTGTGCTGATTGCTGTGAGCGATTCAGACAAGAAGGACATCGTTCCTATCGCGCAGAAATTCAGTTACGCGGGCTTCGGGATTCTTGCGACTGAGGGGACTTGCGGGGTACTGAGAAATTCCGGCGTTGAGTGTGAATGCGTTGGGACTGGACGGCCTGACGTTCTCGACCACATAATCAACGGTCAAGTTCAGATGGTCATCAACACTCCCCGTGAAAAGGCACTCACGAAATCCGGGAGCCTTCTCAGACGTGGGGCGGTAAAGATGGGGATCCCTTACGTTACGACATTGGCGGCGGCTGATGCGGCAATCGAGGGCATAATGACGGTGAAGGCAAAAGGAACAAACGCCCAGTCCCTCAAGTCAATAAAGGAATGGCACAGCCTGATACATTAGCACATACATCACACAGCCTTTGCACCCTCTGTATAATGCAGGGGGTGTATTTTTTTGCGAGGAGGAAGAAACTTGAAGGCTGATTACCACGTACACACATACTACAGCGACGACAGCAATACCCCGATGGAGCGGCAAATCCTGCAGGCAATCTCTTTCGGTCTTGATGAAATTTGCTTCACTGAACATGTTGATTACGGAGTTAAGTCCGACCATGACGACAAAGAATCCGGCCATGAATACAACGCTGATTACCCGGAATATTTCGCGGAAATTTCACGGATGAGGGAGAAATTCGCCGGAAGGATTGCGATTCGTGCGGGGCTTGAGTTCGGTGTACAGTCCCACACAACAGGAAAGTTTCACGCACTCTATGAGCGTTACCGGGAGGAGCTGGACTTTGTGTTACTGAGCATTCATCAGGTGAACGATCTTGAGTTCTGGACTCAGGACTTCCAGCGGGGGAAAACTCAGGACGAATACAACCGCGAGTACTACGAGGAATTATTGAGGGTCATTCACGCGTATCATGATTATTCTGTGCTGGCTCATCTGGATTTGATTGT
>JAFRSL010000299.1 GCA_017427625.1 Synergistaceae bacterium
GAGTCTGACGCTCAGGTTGCATTGAGAGCTTCGAGGATTAACGTTGCGACGGAGAATCTATATCTATATTCGGGCGCGAATCTCGATGATGCTCTGCGGAATGTTGAGGGCGGGAAATTTTCGTTCATCGTACTCGACAGCGTTCAGGCAATGACGACAGGGGGCGATTCAGGCTGGCCTGGAACAGTAACTCAGGTTCGTGCAGTCGCTCAAAGAGTCGTTGAAACGGCGAGACAGTGCATGATTCCGGCGGTCGTAATCGGACACATCACTAAGGACGGGAAAATCGCGGGGCCTATGATGCTCGAACACATGGTTGACACGGTGCTTTCATTTTCGGGCGAGGGCTACTCGTCGTACAGAATGCTTCGGGCTGTGAAGAACCGCTACGGAAGCACCGATGAGCTTGGAGTTTTCGAGATGACTGAGGGGGGATTGTCGCCTGTTTCGGACAAGAGCGGGCTTTACTGGAACAGGGAGGACGGTGCTGTTGCGGGCGTTGCGATGACGATTGCGCTTGAGGGGAGTACGCCATTGGCCGCAGAGATTCAGACGTTGGCGGCAAGGACGATATTCCAGTATCCCAGAAGGACATCGAGGGGAATCGAGCTTAACAGGTTTCAGCTATTGACTGCTGTAATCGACAGGCGATGCAGTATAGCGACGAACAATCACGACTTGTACATCAATGTCGCGGGAGGACTGAGCCTTCAGGATCCAAGCGCGGATTTGCCGGCATGTGCAGCGATAGCCTCAGCGTTGCGGAATGTTCCGTTGGCGGCTGGGACTTGCTGGCTTGGGGAGGTTGGACTCGCGGGGGAGATTAGGCCGGTAACGAGGATTAACCTGAGGCTGAAGGAGGCTGCGAGGCTTGGATTTCACACGGCGGTTGTGAGTTCACGCGAGAATGTGAAATTTGACGGTATAAAGATTGTGAGGGTTACGCATATTGACGGCGCATTGGGAGGAATGCTCAGTTCCAGTTGAAATTGGGCGGAATGTTGTTGAGTTTCCATGATGCGCGGGAGACGTAGACTATGTGATGGCAGTAATCGGATTTGAGCCATTCTTCTTCGGCAAGTGCCCTTGTACTTCCTGAAGGGTTAGCAGCGTCCGGCCATGATTCAGGGCGGGGATAGCTGACGCCTTGATTTTCGCCACCTGATGCGAGGACGTAGAGGGTGAAGATGTCGTTTGTTGTGTCGAGTTCCATGTAGATTTCGAGGATGTCCCTTTCTTGATAGTGATAATCACTCCACTTAGTACCGTCATTCGATAGTTCAAGGTATGTAAAATGTCTATTTTCATCTTCATCTTCGTCCTTAGGATGAAGGCGAACAAACATCGACACACATCTGAGGTACATCAACTCTCCTGCGTTGGGTATTACGACATTACTACCGCCAGTTCCATAAAAATATGTTTTCAGCTTTATGCCACTACTTTCGTCAATTTCTTTCTTGAAAACACGGAAAGGTCTACCGATTGATTCTGATACTGCCCATTCTACTGGATTATTTTTCTCCATAAATAGCGAATTGTTCTTAAATGCCTTTTTACCATCTTCTGTGAAATCTATCAATCTTAATTTAGCAGTGCCAGTAGAAGGGTCGAAGGCTTCTTTTACCCGATATGTCATAACGACCTCATTACTACCTAAACTTTTATCACTATCTGCATACAATAGCGTCACGATGTCGCCGTAATATTTACCGTCTATGGGAGTATTTTCTTCGGTAGGATCATCATCCAGCTTCGGATTGTCTGATTTCATCTTACGGACAGCAACTGGAAGTCGGAAATTTTCAATCTTGCCATTCGCGCTGCTCCCTAAGGCATTTCTGATTTCTGCCGGTGTTCTGCAATCCCATAACCCCAGCCCAGCATGTCGAATCTTGTCGTCAAAAAACGATATAACCCTCTCAGCATGATTCCTCGCCGTCAAAACCTGATTTACATTAGCGTAAAACGATGTAAGCTGGTAAAATGTTCCGCACAGAACGAGAATGAATCCAGCCTGAAGCATTATCGTCAACAGTTGTTCCGCCAAAATGAAAGCCCTTGAACGTTTCATAAAATACACACCTTTTGCTCTTGCCTAAAATTTTTCTACAGTATATCATTATTAACATTCTAGTAAATATCTCAGGGGGTAAAATCATTATGGAGAAATTAAGCGTCTACAAGTGTGCAAAGTGCGGAAACATCGTTGAAGTCATGCACGTCGGCGGAGGCCCGCTCTCATGCTGCGGCGAACCAATGAAGCAGCTCAAGGAAAACACCACAGATGCGGCAACAGAGAAGCACGTCCCAGTCTTCGCGGACGGAAAAGTCAAAGTCGGAAGCGTCGCTCACCCAATGCAGGACGATCATTACATCGAGTGGGTCGAGGTCATCAACGGCGAGAGAGTATGCCGTCAGTTCCTCAAGCCCGGCGAAGCTCCTGAAGCTCCGTTTGAGTGCGTGAAGTCCGGCACAGTAATGCGCGAGTTCTGCAACAAGCATGGTCTCTGGAAGGCTGAAGCGTAATGAAACTCTCAGATTCAATGACCGCTGCCATCAATGACCAGATTAAAGCTGAATTTGACTCGGCATATATCTATCTGGCAATGTCGGCATACTTTGAGGACTCCGGCCTCGCTGGAATGGCTCACTGGATGAAGAAGCAGTACAAAGAGGAAGTCGAACACGCAGAGAAGTTCATCGACTATCTTTACGAGCGCGGTGCAAGGGTAATAATCCCCGAAATCGCACGCCCCAAAGAGTCCTACAACGATGCTCTTGACGTATTCAGGACAGCCTACAATCACGAACAGTACGTAACTTCACGC
>JAFRSL010000300.1 GCA_017427625.1 Synergistaceae bacterium
CCGATGCCGCACAATTACTCGCAGAAAGCATAGACTCTCAGGAAGAATTACGCTCCGAGATTCTGAAACTTGGGATTTACGCTGACGGACGCGAGATCACGCTTGAAGATGCGGAAAATCTATCGTTCGATGAGGGAGGACGGGCAATGATGACGTTCCTCGACGGTGTTTGCGCCAACAATGCCCCCGACGTTGCCCGCGCAATAACTCACCTCCGCGATGAGCCTGTTCTCCCTCTAATCGCGGCTATCACGAACAGACTCCGCCCCGCTCTCATAATCTCATGCTTTAAGGGCAACGACACTAATGACGCTCTCAAGGCTGTAGGATTTGACCCGGCAAAGAAGAATTACGCCATCAATAAAGCAAGGTCAGCCCTCAAAATTTACGGCCCTGAACGCATAAAAATCTTCATGGCTCAGTCTGCGAGACTCTCATTCCTCGAGAAGACCTCACGCGCTGAAGGCTGGCAGGGTTTTGAGACTATAATATGGGAGCTTATGTCGAAGATTTAGGTCAGCAGGTTTAGCGATTGACATTCCGGCGTTCATGAAGTAACAAATTAGAGTATAATATATACACTCATATACACGGAGGTGAAGTATCATGCAGATTACGTCAATGCTATCAGCGGGCTACCTTGAGCCAATGCCGAATGTATCGCGGGTTCAGAAGCTCAACGACTACGAGAAGGAAACCGACCAGTCAAAACAGCAGAAGGAACAGGAAATCCTTGCCGAAGAACAGGCGATAAAGGCCAAACTCGGAGGAGACGCGCAGGTTCACACGGTCTACCATTACACTATGGGTACTGACGGAAGACGCTACATAACGGGAGCTTCCGTGAGCATGAAGGGCAGCGAAGAAGACCTTAACCGTGTCGGCGGAGGACTCGCTACTGAGGACATGGAGAGCCGTCAGAGAGAAATCACCGATGCTCTCAAGAAGGACTCAGAGAAGACCGAGAAGAACCAGACCATCATCAAGGCCGAAGATGAAAAGCGCAAGGCTGAGGAGAAGAAGGACAAGGCTGAAGACGAGAAAGACTCCCAAGTCCGCGAGCTTAAACAGATTCAGAACGAGGTCATTGCACACGAGGCGGCTCATCAGGCGGCGGCAGGAGACTTAGGCGGAGGAGTAAGCTACACTTACACTCAGGGGCCGGACGGTAAACGCTACATAACGGGCGGAGAAGTCCCGATTCGCTTCAAGGAGGGCGCAACACCTGAAGAAACCCTCCGTAACATGCAGAAGGTTCAGGCGGCGGCAAATGCTCCGGCAGATCCTTCAGGCCAGGACATGAAGGTTGCGGCAAAAGCGGCGGCCTTAGCAGCACAAGCAAGGAATGAAATATCTCAGGAAAGGGAAGAAAGTTCCGAACACACCGAGATAGTTGCGCGGGGTACACCGATAATCGAGGCTGTTAAACGCGAGGATGAACAGCAAGACCCCGAGAAGAACGGCGTGATGTCGATTCTTGCGACGGTGAAAGAGTTACAGATAATGAGCCTCATTCCGGCGGCGTAAAATTCAGATGACAGAGAAATTTTCATGAATCCTTCCGTTAAATTGTGCGGGAGGATTTTTCGTACGCTATAATATTTCAAATTCCCCTGTGAGGTGCTGTAAATGACCGTATTTTCACGAATGCTGAACACTCAAGCCCTGATGTTCGTCTATGTTGTCGTCGGAATAATCATGGCGAAAACTGGAATCCTAAAGCACGAAGGACGCTCAAGCTTCATCAATCTCCTTCTCGATATTACGCTCCCTTGCATGATACTGAACTCGTTTAACGTTGATACCAATATTGAACAGCTTATAGCAGCCGGAGAGATCATGATCATCTCGTCAGTCTGCGTCCTAATCGCGTGGATAACGGGAAAAATCTTCTGGCGGAATCAGCCTGTCGAACGTAAAGCTGTCCTTGAATTTTCAACACTCTTCTCGAACGCCGGCAACGCTGGAATGCCCATAGTTGCGTCAGTTTTTGGGACTGAAGGAGTTTTCTACGCCTCGTTCTACCTTCTGCCTGTCAGGATTCTGATATGGACGGTCGGTCTTTCTCTTTTTGTTGACGAAAGGGACACGAAGAAACGCATCATGATTCTCCTCAAGACACCGAGCCTTGTTGTTGTGTTCGTGGGAATAGCGCTAATGTTCATGCCCTTCAAGCTCCCCGCAGTCCTTTCAACCGCAATCAAGAACATCGGCGACATGACAGGCCCGCTATCAATGATGATAATCGGCGCGGCACTGGGCGAGTCAAAAATCCGCGAAGCTCTCGACATTGACGCATTCAAACTCACGGCGGTAAGGCTCGTTGTTCAGCCATTAATATTCTTGTTCATCTTCCGTTCGCTCGGTGTAAGCACGATTCTTTGGCAGGTTGCCGTAACACTAACAGCAATGCCGGCAGCTGCAAACACGGAGATCATAGCGGAGATGTACGGAAAGGACTATGCTTTCGCGGCGAGGTGCGTCGTAGTCTCAACTGTCGTATCATTGTTCAGCGTTCCGATTTTGACGCTTCTCTTCTAGGTACTGGGGTGGTACGGATTTCGTGAGCCATACGCCGTTGACCGACCTGTAGAATTTGTGCCCGTCCCTGAACATTTCACCAGACTTCACAGCATACACGAACGGGTGCTTGTGATCTCCCTTCCGCCTGCCCGTCTTA
>JAFRSL010000301.1 GCA_017427625.1 Synergistaceae bacterium
CTGCGACTACTACGGCTTCGGAAAATTCAGAGAGGGGCGTGAAGTGAAATGGTAAACGCGACAATAAACGGCAAGGCAATACAAGTTCCCGAAAACACAACGATACTTGAGGCCGCAAAACTCAATCACATAACCATTCCGCATTTGTGCTACCTCAAGAAAGTAAACGAAATCGGAGCGTGTCGTGTATGCGTCGTCGAGATTGAAGGGCTTGACCGCCTCGTCTCGTCATGCAACACGATCGTTCAGGAAGGCATGAAGATTATCACCAACAGCCCCAAAGTCCGTCAGGCAAGAAGGGTCAACGTTGAACTGATACTCTCCCAGCATAACGCGAGATGCGCCGAGTGCGTACGTTCCGGAAACTGCGAGCTTCAGAAGACCGCCAACGATTTGGGGATTAACACGTTCCCATATCATGAGGATATTGCGGCGTTCAAGTGGAACAGCGATTTCCCGTTAATCAGGAACGATGACAAGTGCATAAAGTGTATGCGCTGCGTCCAGATTTGCGACAAAGTTCAGCAGATGAACGTCTGGGACATCGCAAAGTCAGGCTCACGCACAACAGTCGGAGTTACCGGCGGCCATGAGATTACTGACCCTGAAGTACATTGCACGATCTGCGGACAGTGCATCACGCATTGCCCTGTTGGTGCTCTCGTTGAACGCGACGACACTCAGAAGGTACGTGATGCTTTCGCGGCGGGCGACAAGATTTTGATTGCGTCGGTTGCTCCTGCGGTCAGAACGTCATGGGGCGAGCAGCTTGGACTTTCCCACGAGGAAGCGAGCGCGGAGAGATTAGCGGCGGCGTTGAGGGCTGTGGGCTTCAACTACGTATTCGATACGGATTTCTCAGCCGACCTCACAATCATGGAGGAAGGAAGCGAGTTCGTCGCAAAACTCAAGAACGCTGCGGCAGGAAAACCCGAAAAGTTCCCGATGTTCACGTCATGCTGCCCGGGCTGGGTACGCTTCATAAAGATGGAGTTCCCTGACCTCGTTCCTAACCTGTCAACAGCAAAATCACCTCAGCAGATGTTCGGCGCAATCATCAAAACTTGGTACGCGCAGATTCTCGGAGTTGAGGCCGACAAGATATTCCACGTCTCATTCATGCCTTGCACTGCGAAGAAGTACGAGTGCGATGTCGAGTCGATGAATGCTTCGGGCGCAAGGGACATTGACGTTGTTCTGACAGTCCGCGAACTTGACAGGCTTATCCGCTCGGAAGGTATTGACGTTAAGAGTCTTTCTGACGGTGAATTTGACGCACCTCTCGGAACAGCGTCAGGCGCAGGACACATCTTCGGAACAACCGGCGGAGTCATGGAGGCAGCTTTGAGGAGCGCATACTACCTTGTTACGGGCAAGAACCCCGACGCAAACGCATTCAGGTATGTCCGCGACTACGACGGCATCAAGGAGACGGAGTTCGAGATTGCCGGAAAGAAGCTCAGGATCGCAGTCGCTCACGGTCTCGGAAATATCCGCAGGCTTTGCGAGGACGTTAGAAGCGGCAAGGCTCAGTATGACTTCATCGAGTGCATGGCCTGCCCGACTGGCTGTGCTGGCGGCGGCGGTCAGCCAATCGAGGAGGGTCAGGAGCTTGGACAGGACAGAGGAAAGATTCTTCTCGACATGGACAGGAAGATGACACTTCGCTTCTCGCACGAGAACCCATCAATCGTTCAGTGCTACAAGGAGTATCTCGGTGAGCCTCTTGGTGAAAAGGCACATCACCTCCTCCACACTGACCAAGAAAAGTGGGAGCTTTGGAAGTAGAATAATTTTTCCCTCGTCGTAAAAGGCGGGGGAATTTTCTTATTCCGCTGTTGCACTCTCAAGCTGAAGGACAGTCTCGCTGGCTCCAAGCTCCGGCCTGTCGTTCCCGGTGAAGACAATCTCAGCTTCCATTCCCGTAGACGCGACGACAGACGTTAAGATCTTCCTCACATTCTCGTCCGACTGCGACAATATCCCTCTCTCAAGCTCGTGAGCCTTCACCTTCAGCAAGTCAGAATCGACCTCCCTGTTCTGGTCCTCAAGTTTAACGCTCGTGAAAATCCCCGCGCTCTGGTCATATACCTCGAAGCTGTGAACGTCCGCATATATGTCAAGTATCTCGCTGTGAGGGAGCGTTATCCTGACTCTGTTCACGTCGAATCTCTCCGACACCTGAGCTTTCGACAGGTCGCACCCGCATACTATTGTCCCGTAATACTTCAGCATGAATTTCCGCGTTGTTCCGGGAATGTTCATATTGAGGCCGGGTATTTTCATTCCGTCCGAGAATGAGACGATTGACTGGAATCGTTCACGGATCGTTGCAAGCTCGCTCACGTTCTGAATGCCCGATAATATTGTGGTTCGCACCGAGCGGTTCTTGCTGACCTTTCGCCTTAGAACGAGCATTACATTCACTGTTATTGAGACAACCAAGGCTAATACTAACGCTATTGCTGCTGTCAAAACTTTTACCTCCTGAGAAATTTATATTAAAATGATGACACGACAGCAAATTTTTGGCAATCCGTGAAATTCCATGAAAGGGGGAAATCCTCATAGAAAGCTCAGAGATCATAACCAGCCTTCACACATTGGGCCTCGAAATCGGCGCGACACCTGACGATATTCATTCAGCGTTCAGGAAGTTAGCCCGCGAGCTTCACCCTGATATTACGGGGCAGAAGAATAATTTCCGCTTCCAGCAGGTTACAGGAGCATACACTCTCCTCAAGAACCTTCCGCCCGAAGAGCTTGAAGCATTATCGCAGAGCATCTCCGAACACGAGAAGGCTCGCATCCGAAAGGCCGAGCAGAAACGCCGCGAAGAATCTCTCAAGGCCGAACGTTCAGCAAAAATTGACGGCATACTCACGAAGTACGAGGCAGACTTCAAGGACTATTACGCGAACAGGAAATCAGGCGATGACACCGAGATGAGAGCTATAATACTCCGAATGAAATCGTCTCGCCCCAAAGTCGTGAACGCAGCACTGAAACATTCCGCGCCATTTGCGAATCGTGTAGAGTTCCGGAAAGCGTTGACCGAGATTCTTAAACGCGGCGAAATCGACAGCACTACGGCCGATATTGCGGGGTCTCTGCCGTTTGATGACACTACAAGGAAGCTGATTGCTCTCGACGCTTCAGGTAACGCCGGAAATTTCCCTGCAGGTCTCATAATCAGCCTGATCGGGAATGACGCTGACGCTATGGAGAGCATGTTGCTTCACGCATCGCCGGAGAACATCGCGGTGATACTCAGACGATGGCCGTCAGGGAAGTCGATGAATGACAGCATAATACGGACGCTCCTTGCATCTGACGACATGAGAGTGCTTGTGCCGCTGCTTGGAGCTATAAGGACGAACTTCCCGAAATCCGCGAAGAATCACGCAAAGAGGCTTCGGGAACTTGAGAATCATTCTGCCGCCGCAGTTAGGGCTTGGGCAAGAAAATTATTGTAGGGAGGAATTTCAATCATGCGAAAATTTATGTTCATCATGGCCGTACTTGTTATCGTTGGAACTGCTTTTGCTGACGTTATGCCGCCTTATGTTGTCATCGGGAACGCTGAGAAAGTTACGGGCGGTAACGATGCTGTCTATGTGAGCGAGAATGCGGGCGAGAATCTTGACGGCTCACCTGTTCCTGACATAACGATAATGAGCCATCTTCGTTCAACGCTTCCTGTTAATCGCGGAAATCTGCCATCACGTCAAAACAGCCTTCTGAATCCGAATGATCCTGTCGAGATTACTGCGAGGGGCAACACCGTAACAGTCTCAGACTGGGGCGGCGATGATGTCTACTCGGTGAGGGTATTCGACAGCAAGGGCGAACTCATCGAGGTTAATTCAGAGGAGGACAGCAGGAAATACCCCGTAACCCTGAACCTGACACCAACGCCTCAGGATTTCTACATTGAGATAATGCAGAAGGACATGAGATTTGACACCGACACTGAGCCTGAGTTCTGCTACGTTCTCGTTAGGGCAAAGTCCGGCCATGACAGCGCGATAATCTCAGGCAGCCCCGCAAACACAAGCCAAGACCGTGCTGTGAAATCAAGGCTCGGAAACCCTCTTGACGCAATCGGTGAGATCTACAGGCGTTACAGAAAAGAGGCAGAGAGTAACCCGTACTAGAATGACAAAGGGGGCAGGAGTGATTTTCATTCCAGCCCTCAAATCTCCGCTGACCCGTCCATTACACCCTTCTTCTGCATTCTCACCGCCAAGTCCTCAGTGAGCTTCCTCATGTCCTCGTCTGTCCAATCCTTCGAGGCACGGCCTCCCGTAACTCTCTGCATTGCCGTCTGTGCTGACTGTACGTCCTGACCGAACAAGTCCATGTAGCCCCTGTATAATCTGTTGATCGTGTTGCGAATGTCGTTTGCATCGGGCTGAACGTCTACGCCAGTGTCGAGCCATTTCCTGAGAATCTTTCCTGTCTCCTGAGTTATCGTGAAAATCTTCTGGTCAAAGAGGCTTGTCCTGTCCTTGCTGACGGTAACATAATGCTCCATGCTGAGATCGAATACTGTCGTGAACTCGTAGTCCATTCCATCCCTTTGAACAGGAGCCATTCCAACCTTGCGAATCTCTGTGCGTCCCTTGTCGTTCTGGATTTGGGCGTAATCGGTCTTGCTCCTCATCGTTGCGATTATGTGGCACTGAGAGGCAAGCATCGTCTCAATGAGCCTGTTGTGCCACGGGGTAATCTTTCCCCAAGCCACATAACTATTTCCGCTCTTCATGCTGTTCGTGATCTGAGTGTGCATATCGAGGAGACCGCCTTCACCGCTCCATGCGTGAGAGAGTGAGTCGATGATGAGGATGTCGTAGCCTGCTTCTTCGGCCTCATGAATTGCCGCGAGATATTTCTGAATGCTGTATGGTGCTGTGAGTGTCTGAACATCGTAATCGCACATATCAGCGTACAAATCGCCTGAGCCGTTCTCGGTGTCAATCATTGCGATTTTGCCGCCGAGACCCTGAGCTATTTGGAGTGCGCCGTAAGTTTTCCCTGAACCTGCCGGGCCTGTGATTGCCAGACGTAGCTTTGCCTTTCGCCTTTCTGCTTTCCTGAACATGTCCATGATTCCTCCTGAGATTTTGAGATTATAAAATAATCATAACATCGATTTGCATTTTTCGGAAAGTCATAATATAATACCCACTGTTGCTTTTCCGAATCGCTAGCTCAGTCGGTAGAGCACCGGACTTTTAATCCGGGTGTCGCGGGTTCAAGTCCCGCGCGATTCACCACTCATCACAGGGTCCCATCGTCCAGAGGCCTAGGACACAGCCCTTTCAAGGCTGCGACGCGGGTTCGAATCCCGCTGGGACCGCCAAAATATCAAGTTGTCTGTCGGAGTACTCAAGATGGAAGAAAGGAGTACTCAAGATGGAAGAAAAAAGAACGTAGAAAATTCCCGCGCAAAATATCATAAGCCCGTTGTATTGCTTTCGAGTGAAGATCATGCTCCATTCAGTTTGTCCTGCAAGGGCGGTATTGCTAATTGCCTTCACTGCCGCGAAGCATAATCTGAGTGCCAGGAGTGTACGATGCTCAGAGTCGGTAACTTTCGTGACTTTGAGCATTCTGTTTCTCTTTATTCGGCGGAGGAGCTTATATGAGATACTATTCGTTGAAATCTGATTGTTACGTCAGGACTTACGGCGATATTGGCTATATTTCAAGGCCGCTTGCGGGTATAGATAAGATTGTGGATTCAAACGGTGCTGTCTTTCTCAGTAAACTTCAGTATTCGCCCTTATCCATTGATGATATAGTGAAGTTGTTGATGGACAGCTTTGAGGGGGTTAATGAAGCTGAACTTACAGAGGACGCTGTTTCTTTTTATGACATGCTGCTTGCCGATGATTTTCTGAATGTCGGCAACTGTACGCAGGCTGAAACAGATTCTCATTTCGATTATTCCACTCTCAAAGGTGAACGCGCATACAAAGATGGTTACGTTGCTGATACATCATCTGAAAAGTTCCTGATTGAGCACTCGAAGAAGAATCCTTTCTTGTTCACTTTTCACATAGAGCTGACAAGCAAATGCAACGAGCGTTGTGTTCACTGCTACATTCCTCACGAATACAAGAATGCCGATATTGAGCACGATTTGATGATAAAAGCTCTCAATCAGTGCAGAGATATGGGTGTTGTCAACGTGTCTCTCTATTCAGTCAACTGCTCACGACTGAAGTCGCAAGCTTGTCCATACCCTTACCGATCATTATCGGATGCGAGGTTCAAACGCTAACGCTCCCTCGTAGGTCAGACATCGTCGGGCGGCTGACTTTCGCCCGTTTTGACCTAAGCTTATAGCCTAAGCCAGTTAGTATTGCGAGTGCCCACAGCCGAATTGGCTAACCGTTCTCTCGCAAAGGTTAAGTTAACATTCTTTTTAATATTTGTCAAGAAGGCTGGGCGCAATTCCTCTCACGACTGAAGTCGCGAGTTTCCTTGCGGGTTTCATGAAAACGTCATCCATCAATGTGGCATTCCGAAAGTCCTGTA
>JAFRSL010000302.1 GCA_017427625.1 Synergistaceae bacterium
CCGGGATCTTTCTTTTTGTGTTTGCCGGAAGTTTCCCCATAACGTAACAATGCTCACTGACTGATACGTCCTTGAAACCGCGCTCGTTAAGTTCGCGTTCCATCTCGCGGGCAAGCTCCCATTGTGTGTCAGTGCTTGGGACTTTCCCGGCTTTTCCGGCTTCTTCGTCTGATTGTGTATCGTATGTTACGTACTTCAAGAAATGCTCAAGTGTTGTGTACATGATTGCTAATTCTCCTTTGCGAAATGACATGCCGCGTAATGTCCCGTCATAACTTCCCGCAGTGCCGGAGGCGTATTCCTGCATATTTCCTTCGCGTAACGGCACCGTCCTGCGAAACGGCAGGCGTTCGGAGGCTCTATCGGGCTTGGCACATCGCCCTCAAGTATAATACGTTCTCTGTTAACGTCCAGTTTTGCCAGAGGAATAGCTGAGAGAAGCGCCTGTGTGTAAGGGTGAAGAGGACTCCTGAAGAGCTCGCGGTATTCTGTCAGCTCCACAATCTGCCCAAGATACATGACGGCGATTCTGTCTGAGACATGGCGGACAACGCTCAAGTTGTGCGAGATGAAGACGTAAGTGTACGAAAACTCTTTTTGAAGCTCATTGAGAAGATTCAGAATCTGCGCCTGAATGCAGACATCGAGAGCCGACACTGGTTCATCGAGAACTATAAATTCAGGGTTGAGCGCAAGCGAACGGGCTATCCCGATTCGCTGTCTCCTTCCTCCGTCCAGCTCATGAGGGTAACTGTTTTCGAGACGTTCTGCTAGTCCTACAGTGTCCATCAATGAGCGTATTTTACGGCGCATTTCGTTCTTGTTGCTGTAAATTTTGTTGACTATGAGAGGCTCGGCAATTAGTTCCCAGACTGAAAGACGAGGGTTAAGGCACGAATAAGGATCTTGAAAGACTATCTGCACTCTTTTTCTTAACGCCTTCATCTCTGACGGAGTAGCTTTTGTTATGTCAATGCAGCCGTCGTCATCAGCATTCTTCAACAGGACTTTACCCGATGTGCTGTCGAGAAGACGAATCAAGCAGCGTCCTAATGTCGATTTTCCGCAACCTGATTCTCCGACAAGCCCGAGAGTCTCGCCTTTCATTATCTCGAAGCTGACATCATCGACTGCGTGAAGCATTCCCCTTTTCGTCGGAAAATATTTCTTCAGATTCTCAACTCTTATGTATGCTCCGTCCATCTCTACATAGCCTCCCCGTTAATGAATTTTTTGACACAGAAAGGGCACGCCGCGTAATGCCCCGGTTCAGCTTCCTGCATTTCGGGGCGGACTTTCGCGCATTCTTCAGAGGCCATTGAACAGCGAGGGTGAAAAGCACAGCCCGAAGGAAGATTCACGGGGTCAGGCATAAGCCCAGGTATAACAGGCAGTTCGTCAACATCTTCATCAATATCAGGCACAGAACGGAACAGTCCGCGTGTGTAAGGGTGTATCGGGTTCGTATAGAGCGAACGTTTGTCAGCGTATTCGACGACTCTGCCAGCGTACATTATTGCGACCTTGTCGCAAATGTCAGCAACTATTCCCAAGTCATGAGTGATGAGAATCATTGAGGCCGAAAATTTCTGCTTCAATTCCTTCATAAGTTCGAGGACTTGAGCCTGTATAGTAACGTCAAGTGCCGTAGTAGGTTCGTCAGCAATCAGAAGCTCAGGGTCGCAGGCAAGAGCAATAGCAATAACAACTCTCTGCTTCATTCCGCCGGAGAACTGATGGGGGTAATCGTGCATTCTCTCGCGCCTTATTCCGACAAGTTCAAGCATATCGCCGGCAAGTTTCAGAGCCTCAGACTTTGAGACGTTCTTGTGAAGGGCGATCATTTCGGCAATTTGTTTGTCAACCGTCATAACAGGGTTAAGACTCGTCATTGGGTCTTGGAATATCATTGCGATTTTTCCGCCGCGAATTTTCCGCATTTCCGCCTCAGATTTTGTCAGCAGATTTTCACCGTTAAATATGATTTCGCCGGATTTTATTTTCCCGTTTACTGACGAAATAAGCCGCATTATTCCCAAGGCTGTCGTCGTTTTCCCTGCTCCTGTCTCACCGACAAAGCCCAGAGATTCTCCGCGCCCTAACGTCAGATTAAGTCCCTCGACAGCGTGAACTGTTCCGCCTTCTGACTCGTAATGTATCGTCAAGTCCTTAATGTCAAGCATAGTCTCATTCATAATCATCACCTCTTCAGCTTCGGGTCAAGAGCATCACGAAGGCCGTCTCCCAGAAAGTTCAGCGCGAGTATCGTGAGCATTATTGCGAGTCCCGGATACAGAGTCATGTGCGGAAAATCGCGGATATATTGCCGCCCTCCTGAGAGCATCGCGCCCCATTCGGGATTGGGAGGTTGGATTCCTAGACCTATGAATGACAGTCCTGCCGCGTTGAGAATTGCTGACGCTACGCCTAATGTTGACTGAACGATTATCGGAGCCATTGAGTTTGGGATTATGTGCTTCAGTATAATTCTAAGATCTGAACTTCCCGCAGCCCTCGCCGCTTCGATGAACTCCATTGATCTTATCGAAAGAACAGAGCCCCGTACTATTCGCGCATATGTCGGGACTGCCGAAATTCCGACAGCTATCATGAGATTCATGAGGCTTGGCCCTAACGCCGCGACTATAGCGATTACTAACAATGTCTGAGGTATTGACAGCAAAACGTCCATAACGCGCATTATGCAGTTGTCGAGCCAGCCTGTATAATAGCCGGAAATCGCACCCAGCATTCCGCCCGTTACGAGTGCTATTCCTACCGCTATGAAGCCTACCTGAAGCGAAACTCTCGCGCCGTATATCAGCCTGCTCAAAATGTCGCGGCCGAACTCGTCTGTTCCGAGCCAATGCTGTGCCGAAGGTGTCTCGAACATGTGCATCAAGTCCTGCTTTATCGGGCTGTAAGGTGAGATTACTTCCGCAAAGACCGCACAGAACACGAGAACGAAAATTATCGCAAGCCCGAACATTGCCAGAGGACTCTTGGCGAGCCTCATCATTACGTCCATGAAAGGGCCTCGTTTTTTGCGGCTTAACTCAGGGATAATTTCTGTTGACATTTTCGAGTCCTCCTATTTCAGTTCCGCCTTGATTCGCGGGTCAATGTACGCGTAAAGAAGATCAACTAGAAGATTAACAATGCTGAATGTGATTGCTATGAATAGAACACCGCCCTGCACCATCGGATAATCACGGCTCATTATCGCGTTGACCATCAAGCGACCGACTCCGGGAACGGCAAATATACTCTCAGTGAGAATCGCGCCCGATAACAACTGCCCGAACTGGAGTCCGCATAACGTTACGACAGGGATTAAAGCATTCCTCAGAGCATGAA
>JAFRSL010000303.1 GCA_017427625.1 Synergistaceae bacterium
ACCATGCAATCGCCTACTTCTTCGAGAGGCACAATCTAATAGAGCTTAAGAACCCAAAAGAACAGCTTAACATTGATGTATTCTGGAAGGGAATCAGCTATGCCGCTCAATATAAGAGCAGCGGTTATGATGACACAACAAAGAAAACCGGTGTGAACATCAAGCCTATGAGCGATATTACCCTGACGTTTCTTCGCATCACAAAGCCTGAAAAGCTGCTCGACTATCTGGAAACTCATGGTTTCTCTTTATCCCAGAAGTTCACAGGAGTCTATTACGTTTCTGGGATTGCGGAGCTGAAGATTCAGATTGTTGTAGGCTCGGAATTGGAAGGCGACGAGTTTGTTCCCCTGAGAGTTCAGAAAGAGAATGCTTCTGAAGATGACATCAGGAAATTCATAGCGATGTGCGGAGATTTAAGGGAACAGGCTGAGAAGGATATGGCTCACACCATAATGCAGATCAGTAATTCAAACAACAAGGAACTTTATGACAAAATTATGGAGGAGAAAAATATGACTCTGGCAATTGACAAATTCATAGCAGATAGACTCGCGGCAAAAGCTGAGGAGGGACGCGCTGAAGGGCGGAATGAAGGTCGTGCCGAACTCCTGTCGAGACTTCAATCCAGCGGTATGCTCACACAGGAACAAATAGCCACAATTCAGAACTGGCAGTTCTAATATAAAATCTGTCATTTCAGAATACCCACGATTATGCTGACGTACTCCATTATTGCGTCAGCGTTATTTTATTTACATTCTGAGTCGGGCAACATGAACTATCCCAACTTATGACGCTTCCTAAAATTTGCATCCAGCGTGTATAATACAGAAAATTTAATCATTATGAGGTGATGTAAATGATTAACAGAAAGTCTTTACGCGCTCTCGCCGCAACCGTTCTGGTATTCATGTCGATACCAGCCAGCGCGACGATCCTCGTACCGGGCAGAAATGGAGATCTTCCGCTCAGTCAGATCCCCGACTTAATCCAGCACGTTACCGGAATGGGGGGGGGTACATTCCGATTAGGTAAGCAGTCCCTCATGATTGTGAGTGAGCAGCGAAACGGCTCGTCCATATCGGTGAATCCCCGTCTCCTCACGTTCTTCAACGATTTCAGCGTTGGAATGGTAACAAACTTCTCCGTCCCAGACCCATCGACCACGACAATGGACAAGGCAAGCTGGCTCGCAGTGCCCGGTCTTCACCCTGCCGTCCTCTCCACAACCTTCGTGGGGAAAGGCGACATCGCCGGAGGAAAGCGAGTTACCCGCGTTGAATCCCCAGCGTCAGGCACGACGTACAACGTCCTCTCGGAGAAGACCGAGACAACCTCGAACGAGTACAAGTTCAACATCTCCTTCCCTAAGGACACCGCAATGTCGAACCGCCCGGTCATCGCCAGAGCCGCAGGGATCACCGTCAACGGCTTTAACGGTGAACTCGTGGCTGAGGCAACCAGCTCAGGCAATACGCTTTCCCTCGCTTTCACGTCCGTAACTAAGGACAACAGCGGAAACCCCGTAACTTCCCGAGTGAACAGTCTGGCGTGGAGCGGAACTTTCACGGCCTCAAAGATTGGCGGAAAGGACTTCCTTCCTGCCTCAATCGCAGTCGGAGACCTGAACGATGACGGCTACGCAAACGAGGTCGCTCTCATAACTGAGGACGTGAACGGCGTTTACCTGAGCATCTTCAGGATTTCCTACGCCAAAGGAGCGTTCTCAAAGACCGCCTATGTCAACAACACGAAACTCCATACCCACACAAAACGCATGGAGCTGCGAAAAGGCAACCGTCATGGCCTATGGGGCGCACCGTCAGTTGCGGCGGTGGCGGCGGACTTCGACAACGACGGAAAGGGCGATGAGCTTGTCGCGCTATATCTGGAAGCCATTGATTACACTTCGAGAGCGGAAGAACGCGCGCCGGACAGCATACTCGGCTACCCCGTCGGTGTAACCTATGACTGGGACGGAGAGAAGCTCTCAAGCAAAACGACAACGATGGATCCGCGCAATGAGTATGTTATATCCGATGCTCTCGCGGGCTGCTCCGACGTTAAGGCTGTTGCTGCTGACCTGAACGGGGACGGCCAAAAGTCCCTTGTGCTCATGCTGGCGCAATGCAACCTGTCCGACTGTTTGGTTTCTACCGTGATTAACGCTTGGAGCTGGAGGAACGGGCAGTTTAAGTTAGAAGAAGGTAAGGACTATCTTATGTATGATTCTTACTCCGGCCTGGATTTGGGGATAGACGCGAACGATCGGCCTATATCCCGTTTCTCGGATCGCCCCGTGTTCGCCAGAGATTTCGCGATCGTTGCCGGGCCGTTTACGGGCAGAATAGGAGACGCCGTAACCTGCGATGACCTCGTCATTCTGCATCTGACCAACAAAGAGAGCGATAAGCTGAACAATGCCTCCCGGCATGAAGTCATGATGCTGTACAATCTTCACAATGCGAACTCCACAGGCTCTGAGCCTGAATATGAGTTTGACGCAAAGACATTGTTGTACGATGGCTTGAAAGACATATGGAATGACGAGACGAAACTATACGGCCTCGCGGCGGCGGACTATGCCAGCGAGGGAGTAATGCTTGCGGACGCTCAAAAAATCGTTGACAGCGAGAACCGCAGCTACTTGGCGATACTTCAGGCTCCTCCCTACCATGTTGACACATTGACGGCGGACGGCTCGGCTCGTCAGGCGGCTCCCACGAACTTCAACTACCGTCCAGGCTCGAAAGTCGAGTACAGCCACGAAAGCAGCACATCGGAGAGCAAGAGCGTTGAGTTCAAGACCTCCAGCTCTGTGGAAACCCTCTTCTCCGCGTCGAACCCTAAGGAAATTGAGCAAACCATTTCCGGGCTGAGGGGCGCGCTGAGTCTTGTGGACGGCATATCCTCAATGGTCGGGCAGGGGTTTGATATAGCCGGTGAGATTACGGACATGATCGGCGTTGGCGGCGACACCCTCAAGAAAGCCACAGAGCTTAACGCGAAAGTGGGCAAGACGACGGGAACTCTGGGAGGCATTCTCACAAAGCTGACCGACAGCGTTACCAAGACCACCAGCGGAACGAACACCAACGCTTCAGCCACAGACATAACGATGGCAACAGCCGCGTCGAACGAGGACGTTCTGCACTTCACGGACGCTAAACGCTACATCTGGCGTTACAAGATCCTTACGAAGCCTGCTCCAACGTGGCTAAAGGGTCAGCCAAAGGGCGGCGAGAGATACAGCGGAACGGCAGCGGACGACTACGAGAACTTCATCACCTTCACCATCTGCGACCCGCTGAGTAACCCCAAGACAATCTTCGGAATGGCAGATTCCCGTTACCAGCCCTTCCATGAGCCTGGCAACCTTTTCTCATACCCCGGCGCTCTTGAGCAGCTTCCGGGATACGCGAACCGCCGTCCGCTCACTGAGGCTGACAGCTGGGGAGGCCCTGAGTATTCAAAGACGATGAAGTTCACGAAATCGACAGGCGAGAACAAGACGACGACTGAGGAAGTCAAAGTTGGTTTCATCACCAGCGCGATTTCCATGCTGTCCCGTCTCCTCGACTCTCCTACGAAGGTGAACATTCCAGAGGCTGCCGACCCCGAAACCTTCACCCGCAACGTAAGCACAACGGAAGCCTTGAACGTAACCCTGCCTTACGTTGACTTGGGCGCGAGATTCAACGCCGAGTTCGAGGGCTACCTTGATACCAGCGGGGCAACGACAATGGCCTTTGCCGTTACTGATTTCGACATGTATGACGCTGTATGGTCGTCGAACAGCCTTTACCGCAAGCAGCCTGATCCGTCCCTCGTTCTTCCCTACAAGTTCGTGTATCGTTCAGGCAGTCAGACATTCGAGGGGAACAAGGACGACAACAAGGCGTACCAGATGAAGGGCATTCGTTTCTCCTGCGTTGAGGACAGCTCGAACCCCATCGCAAGCAGCAATCTCCTCGTGAAAGGTCTGAAGTACCGGATCGAGGTTCCTGTTTACAACGCCAGCTTCGTGAACGCCGGTAAGGTAACGGTGCGTCTGTCCTACTCGACCAACAACAAATACAACGCCAAGAGGACGAAAATCGCGGACACTACGGTAACGCTTTACGGCCATAGCAACGGAGTGAGCCGGGCGTGGGCGACATTTGAGTGGACACCGGGCCTGAAAGTGGCGAGCGGTAATTATTACCTGTTCGCTGAGATCGACCCCAGCAACGCCATCTCAAACGAGATTCACGAGAGCCGGAAAAACTCGAAAGGGGTCATAACGGACTACGGCGGGAACAATCTCGGGTATTTCCCGTTCAGCCTTGCAAGCGTTACGGACAAAGCCTACGCCGGGAAGAAGCAGACGAATAAGCAGGCAACCGCGAAGACTAGCTCGATGACTGCGAAGTTCAGCGCGGCGGCGGTCGAATCCTACGCTGGGAATAAGCAGATGACCGCGAAGGTTAGCTCAGCGGCGGACGAGGAAGAGGAGGACGGCTACCCCGATAACTTCCCTCTCGTTGAGCCTACAATGTTCATCGCCATGCCGTTTGAAGATGACGCTATATCGATTCGGGTGACGCTGAACGGTGAGGAGACCTTCAAGGGCTTCTACGACCGCTATCTTGCGAGTGCGGACGAAGGCGAATCTATCCCCGTTACCGCTGAGTTTACGTGCGAGGGCATCAGCGTGGACGTGATTCCGAACGTAACACTGGAAGGATATTCCATGAACTTCAGCGATATTCTGGAGGAGATTGCGAACATGCTCGAAAGGCAAATGAACGGCGAGGAGCTTTCCGAAGAGGAATTGGCGGAGGCGCGGGAGAGGTCTGCCAACCTCATTGCCTGTGAAGACGTTACACTGTTCCCCGGCCAGAATCACGAGGTCTATCTGACATTGAACGAGAAGGACATCGCCAATATACGCAGTAGCTATCTTGATTTGGGACTCGCGGGCATGATCTTTGTCATTAACGTGCCGGAGGAAGCTGTTGCCAGTACGCCTGACGCGGACAGCGAAAGTGAACCCGGCAGTGAAAGTCAGCCCGGCAGCGAAAGCAAACCCAGCAGCGAAAGTCAGCCCGGCAGTGAAAGCAAACCCAGCGGTGAAAGCGAACCCGGCAGCGAAAGTGAACCCGGCGGCGAAAGCGAACCCCTCGGTGTAGGCTCATCGTCCGGTGGCTGCGACACAGGAGTGTTTAGCGTTCTGGGGGCGGCGGCACTGTTGATGTTGACGCTGAAACGGAGAAACTAAGAGGCCGAACTGAGCGATCGGCAGGATAATATGGGGGAGCTGCTTCGGTCGCTCTCCCGATTTTTTTGCCGCGTATTTTGTGCTATAGTAATACTATACTTTCATAATAGGAGGTTTTCAGTAAATGAAGAGATTTACAGTCTTC
>JAFRSL010000304.1 GCA_017427625.1 Synergistaceae bacterium
ACAGGCTTCAGGCAAGAGGAGGCAAGGGCAGGCGCGGCGCGAACATCCACGAGGACGACAGCATAGAGCTTATCTGCGTAACCAACACACACAGGGATATATATTTCTTCACCAACACAGGCCGTATTATGACCCTCAAGGGCTACGAGGTCCCTGAGACGAAATCCGGGAAGGGAAAGCCGGCCTCCCGTTACCTGCCCCTGAGCGCGAAAGACAACGAAAGAATCGTGAACATAGCAGGCGAAGGAATGAACTCGTTCAAGTACGCTTTCTTCATCACTGGGAAGGGCATAGCAAAAAGAATGTCTTTCGAGGAGCTGAAGTACACCAACCGCGCCAAGATGGTAATGAAACTTGACGCAGGGGACGAGATAGCGCAGGTCTGTATAACGACAGGCAAGAATGATCTGCTCATGGTAACAAGGAACGGCCTTGCTCTTAGAGTCCCGGAAAACGAGTTCCGCCCGATGCGAAGGACAGCACGCGGCTCAATGGGAATACGCCTCAAGGGAAATGACCGCGTATTGAGCTGTGATGTTGTTGACGACAGCCGCACAATCCTCGCCATAAGCGAGCAGGGTATAGGCAAGCGCGTAGACTTCTCGTCATTCATGCCCCATCACAGGGGAACGGGCGGGGTATGCCTCATGGAGCTTACGGAGAAGACGGGCAGGCTTTCAGGGAGCATTGCCGTGAAGAATACCGATGAGATTATCGCAATTTCCTCAAAGGGCCGAATGATTCGTTTGCCTGTTGACGGAATCAACATCATGAAGCGTCATTCAGTCGGCAATATAATTCTCAGGCTCGACGAGGGCGACTCAGTTGCCGATTTCAGCGTAATGAGGACTGAAGAGGAC
The DNA here is from genome assembly GCA_017427625.1 of Synergistaceae bacterium. Classification (GTDB taxonomy): domain Bacteria; phylum Synergistota; class Synergistia; order Synergistales; family Aminobacteriaceae; genus JAFUXM01. The sequence continues at coordinate 861 of JAFRSL010000304.1, forward strand.
AACGACGAACTCACGGCAAATCTTCCGTTTGATGACGAGGCTGAAGAAGCAGCTCCGTTTGATGACGATGTGGAAGACGGTACAGAAGATAAGAATAGCTAGAGATGGAATCCCAACGATAGCATTCCTTACACTCTGCGCGGGGGCATTCGCGTTTATCTCGTGGATACCCTGCGTGGTAATGCTTTTGTTGCTGGGACTGGTGCTGTGGTTCTTCCGAGACCCTGAACGCTCGACGGACTACAAAGACGGAGGATTTTACTCGCCAGCTGACGGAAAGATCGTCGAAATCTCAAATTGCTGCCATGAATTTACGGGCTACTCGGTGAAGGTCGGGATATTCATGAACGTCTTTAGCGTCCATGTCAACAGGACACCCTGCACCGGCCGCGTTGACTTCCTCAATTACGTTCCCGGAAAGAAGATAGCCGCGTTCTCACCCAAAGCCTCAGAGATCAACGAGCGGAATTACGTCGGACTTTCAACGCAATGGGGCGCGGTAATGATGGTGCAGATTGCGGGATTGGTGGCAAGAAGGATCGTTTGCAGGCTGAGGCGCGGTGATGTCCTCGAGGCAGGGCAGCGTTACGGAATGATTAAGCTCGGCTCAAGGGTTGACTTATACATGCCGGCTGATACAGTAGTTCGCGTGAAACTCGGCGAAAAAGTGAAGGCCGGAATAACATTGATAGGGGTTGTGAAAGGTTGAGAAGTTTATTGAAGATAAGGCGGATAATGGGACGTAAAGGGAAGAAGAAGCCGATGGAGTTCAAGCACATTCTGCCCAACATGGTAACGAGCGGAAATTTGCTCTGCGGATTGTTCTCGCTGATACTGGTGCTTCATGGCCGTTATGTACCAGCGGCGTGGCTGGTATTCTTCGCGGTGATATTCGACGGATTTGACGGGAAGGTTGCGAGAATGCTGGGCGGAGGCTCACAGTTCGGAATGGAGTTCGACAGCCTCGCGGACTTGGTGAGCTTCGGGGTTGCACCTGCGATATTGCTGTACGAGGTCTCAATGAGGGGGCTTCACTTTGCGGGTGCGGTAGTATCGTGCTTCTTTGCGCTCTGCGTGGCACTGAGGCTTGCGCGCTTCAATGTTGTACATGTTCCCGGGCCGTTTCAGGGACTGCCATGTCCTGCGGGCGGATTGTTCGTTTCGTCATTCGTGATTGCTGGAGTGAATCTTCCTGCGGTTGCTATGGCTATGGTGATGGCATTGACGGGCTTCCTCATGATTTCGAGCATACCATACGCGAACATGAAGAAGCTGACGAAGAAGACGGCCGACGGAGTGAAGTGCCTTGCGCTTTTCTCGATGATGGTGCTTTCGTTCGTATTCATGAAGAAGGGAGCGCCTATGTTCTTGTTTGCGATGTATATTGCGAGCGGGCTGATACGTTTTGACTGGGGGCAGTGGCTCTTGAAGCCTGAAGCTCGGGACGAGGCATTGAATCACAAGAACTAGTGTTTGAAGATTGGGAGACTCGCTGAAGAGGCGGGTCTTTATTTTTACGCGAAAATACTCATCTTAAAAAAGTGTACAAAACAGCAAGGTATGATATAATTACTTCTGTCAAAAAAATACTTACACATGATTTCGGGGTGTACGTATCCCCTAGTCTACCTTGCTAAATGTGTATTATAACATAGTTGCTAACGGTCGGCGGTCATGTGTCTTTATGTTTTTGACAAAATATCTCATTGGAGGTAAAAAAGCATGAAGAAGTACATTGCGTCATTCATGGTTGTGTGTCTGCTCTTGATGTGTTCGAGTGCATGGGCGGACTACTGGAACGAGGGTCATTCGGGGACGGAGGCCGATCCGTATGTGATTGACACGAATGCGGATCTGGTCGCGCTGCGGGACAGGGTGAACGCTGGAAGTGAAGGAGGTGATATGTGGTACAAGCTGACTCAGAGCTTGTCGCTCTCGCAGTACACAGACTGGGAGCCTATCGGGAACTCTGAGAGTCGGGCATTCACTGGGCATTTTGACGGGAACGGGAAATCAATCCTAGTCAATATCAAGAGGGATTCGAATGCGTATGCCGGGCTATTCTGTCACGTTAAAACAGCAGATGATACATATGCTGTTCGAAATCTCGAAGTTAATGCAGACGCTGGCAGAGGAGTATATGGCAGATGGATAGCCGGTATTGTGGTGAAATTGTACTCAGGTACTATCGACAATTGTGCTTTCAAAGGTAACTTGCACAAAACTATTACTGACGAATTGACTCTCAGTAATTTTAATGCAAATGCAGGTGGTATCGTTGAAACCATGACGGGTGGAAAAATCACAAACTGTACTGCGGAAGTGTTCATAGGGGAAGTATTAGTAGATACTAAGGACACAGAGTACGGTGGCGGGATTGTTGCTTACATGACGGGAGGTAGCGTAGAAAACTGTAAGGTTGAGAGGTCAGTGCTTATAGGATACGACTACGTGGGCGGGATCGTTGGATATGCAAAATGTGCAAATTCTGAGTACATCAAGGATTGCACATTTTCTGGCTCAATGACTCCCAAGAGTGGAAGTTATAGTGGAGGTATAGTAGGCTACATCGAGGGCGGATATCTCCATAACAACCACGTAAACATACAGAACAGCAGCTACGGTCTGCTGGAAGGCGCATACACGGGCGGAATCGCTGGGCGTATCGGCGAAGGTACTGTTCTCGAAAGCTGTGATGTCTCTTCTCTCGCAACTGTAAGAGGAGTTATGTCGAAAGATTTACAAGCAGCCGGTGGGATAGTTGGCCTCATGAAGACCTCCACAGTACGAAATAACCAGTCCTACGCAACAATCGATGGCAACATCGTGAATATGGGCGGTGTGGTCGGCAAACTCGACGCGGCAAGCTACACAATCAACAACAACCGCTACAGTTCCGCAGAACACGGCATCGGCAACAACGCTCAGGGCGCACCAAGTGAGCAGGGCTGCATCAAAGTCGGCGCAAGCATCGCAATCACAACCGCCTCTCCGCTTCCGGACGCTGTAGTGAGAAGCCCGTACACCACAACCCTCGCAACCGACTCGACAACCGCTGTGGTTTGGAACCTCACCAACGGAACGAGTCTTCCCGCAGGCCTCGAACTCGGAAGGTCAACCGGACAAATCTCCGGCACTCCGACAACGGCAGGGGAATTCACGTTCACGGTCAAGGCCAGCCCCGCAACAGGCGCACCCGCAACGAAAGAGTTTAAGCTGACGGTTCAGGCTGAAGGAACTCTCGCCATAACGACGACTGACCTCCCAGCAGGCACAACCGGAACGGCATACAGCACGACTCTCGTGTCGAATCCTACGGGTGCAGCGTGGTCGATTGCTTCGGGGACTCTTCCTGCGGGATTGAGTTTGAGTTCGGCGGGGACGATTTCGGGTACTCCGACAACGGCCGGGACTTCACGCTTCACAGTGAGGGCTACGCTGGGTGAGAGAAGCGCAACGAGGGAACTCTCCAT
>JAFRSL010000031.1 GCA_017427625.1 Synergistaceae bacterium
GTCGCTCCCTTCGTGGGGGCGTGGATTGAAATACAATGAAGTCGACCAGCAGTCTGTGCGCATCGTCGTCGCTCCCTTCATGGGGGCGTGGATTGAAATGTTTGGATTAAAGCTGCTGTCGTTATCCTTGACGATTTGGAATAAATCCGATACACTAAATAAATTAGCGTCGCTGGGACTGGCATACGTGTAAACTCCTTCTTTGGAGGTATAGCGGATAGCCGCTAGCGGCGTTTTTGTGTCGCTCACTTTGTAGGGGCGTAGATTGAAATATATTCGCCGGAATGATTTTCGCTTGCTCTGTGTGTCGTTCTCTTCGTAGCGATATGGATTGAAATGGAATTGACACCGTTTGTGAGTTCTGATAGAGTAACCGTCAACGTATCTCCTGTAGGCGTATACGTGCCTTGAGGGTTATTCCCTTGAGCTTGCGTATTGTTCGTCGCAGGAGATGTTTGTATTTCGGAGACTTTATATCGCTCCCTTCGCGGGGGTGTGGATTGAAACATGAGAGCGTAGATTGAACTTTCTAACTATTGTGATATAGTTAATCCCAACCTTGATGGTGTGCAGTCATTTAGGGCTGTTCTGAACATATCATTGAGGTTTTCTTTTATTGCTAATTACTGCAGATCGTACCCTTAGTGGGGCACAAATTGAAATACTAGGAACATAAAGACACTGAACATGAGAGCGATGAGCCGACAGTTGATGTTCTTGAAGTCAGCAGCATGTGGCAGCTTCGGAAATTTCGTGAGATGTTAGGTTGAAAGTTATATTTTCGCGGTAAAATTCCTCTACGGAGAGGACATATTGCGTACCTTCGGCAAGATGACTCCAGCCGGTAGACTTGGACTGTAGTGCAGGCCCCATTGAATTAGGAAGCCGTCAATTCTATGGTTGGTGGTAGTCCACTAACTCAAGAGTATGACTGAGATATTGCTGAAATGTTTGCAAACACCTTCGGCCAATGTACTGTTAACGTATAAACACAACAGACCTTTTTATGTTATTGTGCTTAGTGATATTATATTCTCAGCTTTTGATAACATTGAAGGAGGAATCATCATCGCAATGTACAAGTTACTCTGCAAAATTCTCACGCTCGCTCTCGTATGCACTCCGGCTTTTGCTGACGAGACCCCAAAGCGTCCACTCGCAAAATTCCAGACATCAATGGGCGATTTCACCATCGAGCTTTATTCTGACCTCGCGCCCAACACCGTCAAGAATTTCACAGACCTCGCCAACAAAAATTTCTATGACGGCGTAATCTTCCACAGGGTTATCGACAAGTTCATGATCCAGGGCGGAGACCCAACAGGCACAGGTCGCGGAGGCCCTGGCTACGTTATCCCCGACGAGTTCGGCGAAGGACTCAAGCATGACGCTCCCGGAATCCTCTCAATGGCAAACGCAGGCCCGGACACAGGCGGTTCGCAGTTCTTCATCACCCTCGTTCCAACACCATGGCTCGACGGTCATCACGCAATATTCGGCCATGTCATCGAGGGAATGGAAGTCGTAGAGGCAATCGGACACACAAAAACTAACAGGCAGGACAGACCCGTTGAAGATATAATCATAAAAACTATCACAATCGAGGAGTAATCACATCATGAACAGAAAAGTATATGTTACGCGCACGCTCCCCACATACGTAATGAAGACGCTCGGAAATATCTGCGAGTATGACGTGAACCCCGAAGAGAGGCTCGCTACACGTGAGGAACTCGTCAACGCTGTCAAGAATTACGCGGCAATAATCACAATGCTCAATGACCCGATAGACGCTGACCTCATCAATCAGGCAGGCCCCGATCTCAAGCTCATCGCAAATTACGGCGTTGGCTACAACAATATTGACGTTCAGGCGGCAAAGGCAAAAGGTATTTACGTTACCAACACCCCCGATGTCCTCACAGACGCCACAGCAGATACAGCTTTCACCCTAATGTTTGCGTGTGCAAGGCGAGTCATCGAGTGCGACAACATTGTCCGTACAGGCTCATTCCTTTGGGCACCCAAATACATGCTCGGCTATGACATCACAGGACGTACAGTCGGCATCATCGGCGCAGGTCGTATCGGTGCTAATTTCGGCATCAAAGCAGCTCGCGGCTTCAACATGAAGGTACTCTACTACAGCCGAAGGAACTCGCTTCACCTTGAGTCAGTGGGCGCGCAGAGAGTAGGGCTTGAGGAATTATTGGAGCGTTTGGACTTCGTGAGCCTTCATCTTCCCTTGACGGATTCAACGAGGCACTTAATCGGCGCGAAGGAACTCGCAAAGATGAAGCCCGACGGAATACTCATCAACACATCGCGCGGCCCTGTTGTTGACGAGAAGGCACTTGCTGATGCTTTGTCGAGAAGGGTAATCGCTGGGGCAGGGCTTGATGTCTACGAGAATGAGCCGGAAGTCGAACCAGCTTTGAAGACGCTTCAGAACGTCGTGTTACTGCCTCATATTGGAACAGCGACATTCGGGACAAGGCGCGAGATGGGTCTCATGGTTATACGAAACATTGAGGCCGTTTTCGCAGGAAAAGAACCCCCGCAGATGGTGAGAGTATAAATGACGGCTGAGGAACTTAGGAAATTATTGATTCCCCGCCCTGAGGATATGCACAAGGGACACAGGGGAAGAGTTCTTGTTGCGGGAGGCTCGATACGTTATCCTGGTGCACCCGCTTTGAGTGCATTGGGTGCATTGAGGAGCGGCGCAGGAGTCGTTACAATGCTGTCGATTCAGAAGGTATGTGAGGCTTGTGCGTCAAGGCTTCCTGAAGTCATCTATTGCTTTGACGATGACACATTCCGCTGGAAGGAGCTTGCGTTGTCGCAGAAGAACATTGACGCTCTAGTCATAGGGCCGGGACTCGACAAGAGTGTTGCAGCCGAGATATTCACGTCCCGAATGTGGCGCGAATGGCCATCAAAGATTCTTGTTGACGGGGACGGTCTGAACGCTCTCGCATCATCACGCGATGACCTCAAGCCCAGAACTGACTCCGTAATGACCCCTCATGAGGGCGAAGCTAGTCGTCTTCTCGGAATAACGACAGCGCAGGTTCACGCAGACAGGCCGGGCGCGGTTCGTGAATTGTCGGAACGTTGGGGCTGTGTTGTCCTTAAAGGCCATCACACGCTGATTGCACAGGGTGAAAAGTTCGCTGAGATTCCTTACGGAGGCCCTGAACTTTCTGTGCCGGGTTCGGGCGACGTGCTTTCGGGCTGTATAGGCGCATTCTTGGCGGGAGGTCTTGACGCTTTCGACGCGGCTGTACTTGGTGCTTCGATTCATGGAATTGCAGGCGAATTGCTGGCTCGTGAGGGTGTTGACGGCGTACTTGCTTCGGAGATCGCACACACTCTGAGGAAAGTCATTCACGGCTTGAGGTCGGGGAAATGAGGTCTCAGAGAAAGCGCGTTGACTGGGACGCTGAAATCCAAAAGACCGAGAATATTCGCAGGCGCGGGCTACTCATGAGCATACTCAGCTTCGGCATGGCTATAGCGTTCATATTCGGAATGAGCCGGAGTACGGGTGCTGACATTGAGATTCCCCGCACTGTTTTGTTCGCGGTGATATTCTGCGTCTCCTGCGTAATACTCAGAGTAATCATGAAGCATCGTTCCGAGAAACGTAAACGCAATCATGAAAACTCACTCTGAAGAAGAAACACGAAGAATCGGCCATGATTTCGCGCAGAGTCTCAAGGGCGGCGATGTCGTTCTACTTTACGGGGACTTGGGCGCGGGAAAAACTGTCTTCGTCAGGGGAGTCGGTGAGGCATTCGGGATTTCGGGAGTGAGGAGTCCTTCGTTCACGCTGATCAACGAGTATGAGGCATCATCGGGGCTTCTCATCGTTCACGCGGATTTATACAGGCTTGACCCTGACGGTGTGATTACTGTGGGGCTTGAGGAGTACGCGGGCGATGATGATGTCA
>JAFRSL010000032.1 GCA_017427625.1 Synergistaceae bacterium
CTACGTCTGACTTCTACTTAAGCAAAGTATAACACAGAAAGAAAAAAACGGGAAACTTAACTTAAACAGGCCGCCTAACTCATGACTAAAGTCACGAGTGTGCGGCGGCGTTTAATCAACAGCTGTGGAAGCGACAAGAGGGCCAGCGCGAAATGGTATGCCGATGTGAACACTCCTGAGGACGGAGAGATTCGTTATGTCGGTGCGCCGTTCAGGTACTATATAGGAATGAATGCAACGGCGGCATCAATAAATCAGCTTCAGTATGATGCTTCGTGGATGTGGGAAGTAGGCAGCAGCTACTGGAGAAACCACCCAAAAATGAGCATGAAGGTTTGGGTGTGGTCTAATAACGGCCTCTCTATCGGCTGGTCTCGCAGAGTGGGACTGTACTATAATCGCGATGACTCGGCTTATCCAAAATCCAAGTCATTCTCGCTGACGCTGGATCAGCCTGCCCACACAGCGACGAGCCAGAGGACTTTCGGCTTCACTTCAAGGGCGGCGAAAGGCCAGACGTTCACGCTCCTTGCTGAAGACAGCTGGACAATCAGCAATATTCCTTCGTGGATTACCTTCACTGAGACGAGCGGATCGGCGACAGGAAACACGGACAAGCTGATACTGTTTGACATCAGCGAGAACACAACAGGAGGCCCTCGTTCTGCGGTAATCAACATCACGAGCGGGCGCGACAAACTTACGCTTGAGGTAGCGCAGTCAGCAACACCAGCCAGCAGATAGATTCACGTTATTGTTTGGCGTATAATCAAGTCTCCTTGTCATTCGTGGCAGGGAGATTTTCACATTCAGGAGGCAACAATGGACATACAATATCTTCTTTGGCTTCAGGATTTCCGCAACAGTATCAACGGCGCACTTGACCCCTTCGTCGAATGGATTTCGCTCTTCGGCATAAGGGAGTCACTGATGCTCCCAGTCCTCGTGTACTGGTGCATCTCCAAGCGAAAGGGACTCTTCATTCTCTACGCATGGAAGATCAGCCAGACAATCAACGCGGCGGTGAAGCTGACAGTCTGCGCTTATCGTCCTTGGGTGAGAGACCCCCGAATCATTCCTGCGGGCGACTCGCTAAAGACTGCGGGAGGGTACTCGTTCCCGAGCGGACACACTATGATGGCTGCCCCGATTTACGGAGGAATGGCAACCTGCACACGCAACAAGCTGGTGCGGGCGTTCTGGGTTGTGATGATACTGCTCCTCATGATTTCGCGGAACTATCTCGGCGTTCACACCCCTCAAGATGTCGTTGTGGGCTGTGTGCTTGGAGTGCTGTCGCTGTATATCGCTCACTGGGCATTGAGCTGGATTGACCGGCACCCTGAGAAGGACGGACTTGTCATGCTGATTTCGGGGCTTGCGGGAATTTTGACGCTTGCCTACGTTGTCTACAAGCCGTACCCAATGGACTATGTTGACGGGAAACTGCTGGTTGACCCTGTGAAGATGCAGGTTGACGCATGGGGAGACGCTGGGGCGATGGCGACGTTCGCGCTCTGCTGGTACATTGAGAGCCGCTTCATAAAGTTCAAGGAGACCGGCTTCGGCGTGAAGGGGATAATTCTCTGCGTTCTGGGAATGATTCCGCTCTACTGGTTGATCTGGAACATCGGCGGGGTAATGTCGGGGATTTTCGGCGCACATGTGGGAAAATTCATGGCCAAGTCAACGCAGATAGTCTACATCATGGTGATATGGCCGATTGTGATTAAGCTTTTCTCAGGAAAGAGAGACTAAATCTCCGTCGTAACATTGACATTGAGGCTCTTAATCCCGCGGATTTTCCTGAGAGCCTCAACAAATTTCTGAATATCTTGAGAGTTTCCCTTAGTGATTACGCATTCGAGGCAGGTTGAATGATTGAGGTGAACGTGAGTTGCGCAGATGATCACGTCACCAGAGTCATGCTGTGCCGACGTGAGGCTTCGTGTGAGTTCCGGCAAATGGTGGTCATAAACGATCGTTACTGTCGCGCAGATTTCCCCCTCGCTGCAACGCCAACGCTCCCTCGAAACGTACTCCCTCATGAGACTCCTCACAGCCTCCGAACGATTCTCCCTGTTTTCTGAGTAATATTCTGCCTCAAACTCGGACAGTAAATCCTCCGGAACTGTGATGCTGAAGCGGACAAGCTCCTCACTGGACATTTGATTTTCGCCGTGATGATGATTTTGCTGACGACTCTGTGTACTCAACGTCGATAACGCCATCGCTTCCTGCTTTTATCTCTTTGCCTGTGAAATACTTGTAGCAGTATTTTCCGCCTGCCCCGAAAAGCGCGGTCAATGCTCCCCATCCCAAGAAGCTGAAGAGATATGACGGCAAGACGAACAGCACGAAATATATTATCGTGAAGATGAAGCCTCCCATACATACGAACATTGGGGAAAACACGAGAAGGAGTATGCCTCTGTCTTTTGCGTCAGCGTTCCGCCAAATGCTGAGGACGAAATCGAGTCCCCCCATATATAGCGAGGGTTTGAGGAGCTTCGTTGCGTATTCGCGGATTTTCTCGAAATTAAACATTTAGTGCCTCCATACTTCGTTCTACGATAGATTTTTGCCTAATTATAGCGCAGAATGCCAGCCTTGCGACGATGGAAGGCCTGTGATATAGTTTGTTGAAAATCAAGTTTGTGAAGGGGAAAACATGACAGAACAATACAGCATCATACACTATAGAGAGAAGGGAAGAGACTTCTTTGATGAATGGCGCAACAAGATACGCGATACTCGCACAAAAATTGCTATTGACCGTACTCTCTTTAATGTGGAGAAAGGAAACTTAGGAGAACATAAACCTTGTCGGTCTGGTGTTTGGGAACTTATCATCAATTATGGGCCAGGTTATAGAATCTATTACTCCATAACTGGCAAAACCATTATTCTGCTTCTATGCGCGGGTGATAAACGTACTCAACAGAAGGATATTGATAGAGCTATTGAGTACCTGAGAAAATACAAGGAGGAACACAAATGATTACAGACTATATCACTCATGATGAAGCTATGATTGCTGATTTCATGGCTCACCCTGATTATGCTAAGGAGCTACTTCATGCTGTCAGGAATGACGGTGATGACTATGAAATACAGCGGGTTCAAAGCTGGTACGATGAAGCAAAAGCTCGAACGCAGAAGCTCGGCTATTGGGGGAGTATAGTAAACAACGCCGAGAAAACTGCAAAGGAAGGCAAGAACCTTGAGGCTATTATCGCACTAATGACACGCGCACTCGGCATACTCAAGGATGCTGTGCCAGCCAGTGCATGAACATGGAAAAACAGAAAGCATGACAGCGCAATATAGCATTTTACATTACACAGAGAACGGCAGGGACGTTTTCTATGACTGGATTAAATCTCTAAGGGACAAACGAGGACAATCTGCAATATATAAACGGATTGACCGCGTTGAAAAGGGACATTTCGGTGAACATAAACCTTGCCGCGAGGGGGTCTGGGAACTCATCATAGACTACGGGCCGGGATATAGGATTTATTATTCTATAACAGGAAAAACCATTATCCTGCTCC
>JAFRSL010000033.1 GCA_017427625.1 Synergistaceae bacterium
ACATGGAGAAGGGCGCGACGTTCATCGACATGTCATCGATCAACCCGATAGCGAGCCGTGAAATTGCTGACGCTCTCGCAAAGAAGGACATCGACATGCTTGACGCTCCTGTTTCCGGCGGTGAGCCAAAGGCAATTGACGGGACATTGAGCTTCATGGTCGGAGGCAAAAAGGAAGTATTCGCAAAGTTCGAGCCAGTCTTAAAAGCTATGGGTTCGAGCGTAGTCCTCTGCGGAGAAATCGGCGCGGGCAACGTTACAAAGCTCTGCAATCAGATCGTCGTCGCTGTAAACATCGCGGCTGTGAGCGAGGCATTGATGCTCGGAAAGAAAGCGGGCGTTGACCCAGAGGCGATATATCAGGCAATAAGGGGCGGGCTTGCAGGTTCGACGGTAATGGACGCGAAAGCTCCCATGATTATGGACAGGAACTTCAAGCCGGGCTTCAAGATTGACCTCCACATCAAGGATCTCAACAACGTTATGGACGCTGCGAAGTCCGTCGACAGCCCCATACCTCTCACCGCTCAGGTCTTCGAGATGATGAAGATTCTTCACGGCGACGGTTGCGGACAGAATGACCACAGCGCACTCGCAAAAGTTTACGAGAAGATGGCCAACACTGAGATAACTCGCGGATAAACGTTTCACAAATTCTTCACCCATTCTGAATATACTGGCCTCGTGATGTTAGTGTAAAATCTAATTTTCACGGGGTCTAATTTTATTCTCAGGAGTTTTCGTAAATGCGTAGAATTTTTCTCACTCTCTCAATAATATTGCTCTTATGCCCGCCGTCTTACTCTCAAGACATCTCAGGCCTCTCTCTCGAAGAATGCCTCATGCTCTCCCTCAATAATCACCCATCGCTCCGAAAGTCCAAAGCCTCAACTCAGGACATGGCCGCTCAGCTCGAATCTCTCAGAGCCGCAACACGTGTAAAAGTTACAATCACAGGCTCGGTTCGCTACAACGGGGACTTGGAGTATTGGGACGATCGTTACCACAACGAAGCACTCAGCATCACAGCATCAAAGCTCCTCTATGACAACAGCCGCAACAAGATTCAGCGTCAGATTCGCACAGAGTCATTGATCGGCTCGCAGGAGACTCACAAAAGCACCATGATTACCGTCGCCGCAAACGCTAAACGCAAATATTATGACCTCGTTCTCAAATTCCTTGACCGCGATTTACAGCAGGAGAAAGTCAGCAACCTCGAAGAACACCTCAAGAGCGCGCAAGGTCTCTACGAAGTCGGCAACAGCCCTTACATCGACGTTACGAAAGCTCAGGCAGATCTATCCTCAGCAAGAGTCTCACTCCTCAAGGCTCAGAACGATATACTCCTCGCTCAGGAAGCCCTGAAGGTCGCAATGGGCACAGACATTCACAGCCCCTTCAACATCGCACTGTCAGCCGAGTTGATGCTGCCATCATTGCCGGAGGACATGGCCAACCTCGTCGACAAAGCCCTCGAAGACAGGCCGGACTTCCGAAAGACGCTCCATGACATCACGGCCGGAGAGCTTACGATTAAGGACGCTGCTCGCGCAAATTCACCGACGATTACGGGGCAGGCGAGTACGTCGTTCTCAAACCGTGAAGGCACATCGTCAACCACAGATTATTACGCGGGGATTAGCGTTAATGTTCCCGTTGTTGACGGCGGCGAGACTAAGGCTGGAATCGCAAGGGCAAGGGCACAGCTTGAACAGACGAACGCTGACGCTGATTCACTCAGGCAGAGCATAACTTACTCCGTGATGAGCGCGGCATTGTCCCTGATGAACGCAAACGACCGTGCAAGGTCAGCAGAAGAAACTGTAAAATACTCGGAGGAGAATCTGGAACTTTCGCAGGGACGCTACAATGTAGGCGTGGGAAACTCAATCGAAGTCAGTGACGCTGTATCGGCTCTCGCTGAGGCAAAGCACACGTACTATCAGGCACTGTATGACGCTCAGACAGCAAGGGCGGATCTGGACGAGGCATTGGGGCATTTCCCGCCAGAAATTCAAGGGAGAGAGGAATTATGGCAAGCACAGTAGACCTTCACATTCACACGAACGCATCTGACGGAACTGACACTCCTGAGCAATTATTGTGGAACATTCAGAAAGCAGGGATAACAATCTTCTCCATAACCGACCATGACACCATCAAGGGCGCGTTAAAGATGAAGAGGATAATCCCGCGAGGCATAAGATTCGTTCAAGGGGTAGAGTTTTCATGCAGGACTGAGAGCGGGGCAAAGTGCCACATTCTAGGCTTGAATTACGACGAGAACAACCCAAACTTTCAGGACGCATTGAGGACTGGAGACAATCTCAGGCGCGACAAATTCTACATGAGGATAAAGTTATTGCGTGAAAAATTCGGGATTGACTTTACTGACGATGACATATCGAACCTTCAGCAATTCCCGAGCATCGGAAAGCCTCACATTGCAAACATGATCGTGATGAAGGGTTACGCCGCAAACAAGCAGGAAGCTATCGACCGCTACCTCAACAAGTGCAAGACTGGCGTTGACAGGATAAGCGCGAGTCAGGCCGTGAAAGCGATATTGTCATCGGGAGGGATCCCAGTCTGGGCGCACCCTTTAGGCGGTGAGGGCGAACGTGAGACTCCTGAGCAGGAATTTCGTGAGACTTTGCGTGAACTTATCGTCTACGGCTTGAAGGGGCTTGAATGCTGGTACTCGAAG
>JAFRSL010000034.1 GCA_017427625.1 Synergistaceae bacterium
CAAATTCACACTAGCGTTAAGATCTCGGTCTATCACAGTTCCGCAATGTTCACAGCGGTATATCCTGTCCGACAGTTTCAAGTCGCCCTTCTTATGCCCGCAGACTGAACATAATTTGCTTGACGCATAAAACCTGTCTGCCGTGATAAACTTTATGCCGTTCCGGTCACATTTGTATCGCATTATCCGATAGAACTCTGCTAACTTCTGCTCCTGTATAGCCTTTGCCAGATGTTTATTCTTCATCATTCCTGTTACATTCAGATCTTCCATGACTATGAAACTTGGTTCTCGCTTCACTATCTCGGAAGTTGCTTGATGAATGTAATCCGTCCTGATGTCCGTCAATCGGTGATTGAGTCTTAAAAGCTGCTTTTCACTTTTTATAATGTGGTAGCTTTCCCCTTTCTTGTTCTTATTGTATTTCCGTGAGATCTTGCGTTGTAACCTGCGTTGCTTTTTCTTTAGCCGTCTCACTCGGCTTGTCTTGTTGATATTCTTGTAGACATGGCCGGAACTGCATATTGCCAAGTCCTTCTCGCCTAAGTCAATTCCTATGCCGTTATTGCTGATTTCTATAAGCTCTAGGTCTGGTATCTCAATTCCTACGGTAAGAAACCAGTTAAGTCCGTCAAACGAAACATGCGGATTAGAATACTTAGCGTTCGCAGGTATCCGTTCATGTTCCGCAAGTCTGAACCAGTTAGCGCACTGGCGGTTTTTCTTTTTACTCTGCGTTATGTTCTCCAGTTTTTACATGCGTCCCAGTAAACTTTATTTTTACTGGGTCAACATAGAAACTAGGTTTACTGCGCTTCCGGCTCTTATACTTCGGGTGTTTTGTCAGTCCCTTGAAAAACCTCTGGTAAGCGTTTACTGCGTCCTTAATGGCCTGTTTACATACGTTATTACTGATTGTGTATAACCATCTGTTGTCCGGCTCATTCTTAAACATCGTAAAACGCTTTCGCAGTTCGTAATCATTGATGAATTTTCCGCCTGCTTCGTAGTTTTTCTTTTCCTGCTCCAATACCCAGTTAAATGCGAACCTTGCTGTCCCGGCGAACTGGAATAACCGTGTGTTCTGACCCGCAGCGTCTTTATTATTTCTCTCACCTCCTTTTTGTTAATTATATTATAAGGCTGTGAGAAAACTTACCACATATTATAAGTTTTTGCTAACTGTTAATATGCCTCTCAAAATATCCTCCGGCTTTCTCTTTGACGGAGTTATTCGTGTTTGAATGACAGTTACGGCCGTGTTGAGTATTCCAGCGAGGACGAAGTATATCAGTGCCACAGCGATTAACGGGAAGAATGCCTCATACGTTCTGCTTCTCACGATGTCGCCCATCTTCGTCAAGTCCTGAACAGCAATGTATCCCACGATTGACGTTGACTTTATGAGCAGCGTAACCTCCTCGCGCAATGACGGCATGAAGTGCAGAGCCGCCTGAGGAAGTATGACCGTGAAGAAAGTCTGCAAGTCCGTGAAGCCAAGCGCGTAGGCTGCCTCAGTCTGACCCCTGTCAACCGCTCCAGTCCCGAACGTGAGCATCCTGTAGACCGATGTCCCGAAAGTCAGAGTGAAAGCTATGATTGACACGACAATGCCGCTGATATTCACATGGCCGAAGATTATGTAGTAGAGGATCATGAGAAGCACGACATTCGGAGTCCCCTTGATTAACCAGACGGAGAATTTCGTGAAGACGTTAGCGACTACGTTTCCAGTCCTGCAGAACATGAACGCGGTGAAGCCCAGTAGTATTCCGAAGAATATAGATGCCACCGTGATGAGCATAGTGTTTGTTATTCCTTCGGCAAAGAGCTTCCATCTTTCCTCGCGGATAAAAGTCTTCCTGAAACTTGAGGCTAAATCGTCCAAGAAAGACGGCTCATCATCGGCGGGTTTTGCGGGTGAAACTGTTGATGACGGCGCAGGGGAGGCTTGCTGTGCTGCGTGCTTCATGACGACGAAGATATTTCCGTTGTCTGCGTTTTTGTACGAGAACAGTACGCTTTCTTCACGTTCCTTTGTGCGAGCGATTGATGACGCTGCAAAATCACATTTCCCGGACTGCAGCGCTGGTATCATTGCCCCGAATGACATCGGCACAACCTCAAGCCCATAACCGTATGCCTTGCAAAACATCACAGCCAAGTCAACGTCATAGCCCACGATCTTCCCGTTCTTCATGTAGGCGAAAGGTGCCATCGATAAATCAACCGCCAGCTTCAATGTGCCGTTAGTATTCGGAAATCTGGAATAGTCTTCGATAACGCGCTTGCTGTCATCTTTCCCGAACCATTTTTCATCGACCTTCTGGATTGTCCCGTTGTCCCATAAAGGTTTGATGAACTCGCTGTACTGATCGCAGAGTTTCCTGCCCTTCTCAGTCTTTGGGAATATCGGTGCCAAATCGCCGAATGTGAGATTTCCGCCGAGCTGGGTTATGTCGTCGTTGTCGATCATCATGAATTTCGCTATGGCAATGGTTGTGCATATCGCGTCGACTTTCCCGGCCTTGAGAGCGGTCAATGTGTCTGTAACGTTCTCGAAGTACACAAGTTCCGCAGTGGGAACGTTCTCTTTTGTTACGGTGGGAGTCACTGTGCCTGTAACTACGGCTACCTTTTTCCCTGCAAGGTCTGAGATGTCGTGAAGAGAGGCAGGTGATAACGGCTCTTCCTTCTTCATGACGACGAGTACGCTTCCAGTTACGGCATTGGGGACAGGCGAGAAGAGGACGGTCTTGTCGCGTTCCTCAGTCCACTGGACGCTGTATGTGAAATCGCACTTTCTAGTCTCCAAAGATGAGAGGACACCGTTGTGGTTAGTGATCTCGATATTAAGCCCGCAGCCTTTGTGCTTGCAGAACAACACGGCGAGGTCAATATCGTAGCCCTGAATCCTTTTGTCCTTAACGAAAACGAACGGCATCAAACCCTCAGTGACGGACATAGTGAGAGTCCCATTAGTCGCTGGGAGGTTGGAGTAGTCCTCTGTTACCTGCTTGCTCTCATCAGTGCCCGTAATCCATTTTTCCGTGAGATTGGCAATTGTTCCGTCTTCGCTGAGAGTTCTGAGAAAGTCAGCGTATTCCGCGCAAAGTTTGCGGCCTTTCTCAGTGTTCTGGAACATCGTTGTGTGCTGAGTCATTCTCACGTATTCGGGAACGTATGTCAAATCGTGATGATTCTGCATTATGTTCTTCGCGGTAGGCTCGGCGCAGTAGAAAGCGTCGATTCTTCCCGACCTCAGAGACGGAAGAATATGGCTCGGCGAGTCGAAGAATAATATCTTCACGCCCGGTATCTTGTCCTCGATTGCCTTTGCGCTGTCTGAACCGATGAGGAGGCCGATATTCTTTCCCTCAAAGTCCGAGAGCTTCATTCTGCTCAAACCTTCTGAGTCTGAGTCCTGAGACTTTAGGGCGACAAGGACATTCCCGGCTTTGATTGTGGGAGTTGAGGTGAAGATTGTATTTTCCTCGCGCTCAGGTGTCTTGTTCATGGACTGTGAGAAATCGCTCTTGCCAGTTTTGACGGAGGCTATTGCGCCGCTCAGTGTCATATTCTCGATGACCAGCGAGTAACCTTTAGCCTTGCAGAACATGACCGCCAAGTCGACATTATGCCCCACAATCCTGTTGTCCTTAACGTAAACGAACGGGGGAAACTGCGCATCAACAGCCATTCTGACAGTGCCGTTAGTAGCCGGAAGCTGGGAATAATCTTCGACGGTCTTTCTGCTCTCGTCAGCACCAAGCCACTTGTCATTGAGAGCGTCAATCGTCCCGTTGTCCCACAGAGTTTCGAGGAAATCGGAATATTCAGCGCAAAGCTTCTTCCCTCGTTCAGTGTTTGAGAACATCTGGTAGAAATACGTCTCACGCAACGGAGGGTTGATGATTTCCAGGCTTGTGTCCTCATTGACCATGATGATGGCGGGAGGTAGCGAGGTTGCCAGTGCGTCAGCTTTCCCTGTTTTCAGAGCAGTGAGCTGATTCGTCAGGGAGTCGTAGTAGGCTAGTTTTGCCGACGGGAGTTTTGCAGGCACGAGAGTCTCGCTTGCTGTCCCTGTCTGAATGGCTATTGTTTTCCCTGCGAAGCTGTCGAGATTCCGGCGTGAGGCTGAAGGTTTGCTGACTGGTGAATCATCAGCTTTGAGACAGGCCATGAGGGAGCTGGCCATGCAGTAAGGCTCGGAGAAATTCACGGCCTCTTCGTGTTCGTCCGAAGGAGTGAAGTCTGCAGCAAAATCTACTTTCCCCGAAAAAATTGCAGGGAGCATAGCGTCAAACAGCATTGTCTGAACATTAAGCCCGTAGCCATATGCCTCGCAGAATCTCACGGCAATGTCTATGTCAATCCCGGCTAATCTCGTCCCTTTGTAGTAGGTGAACGGAGGATAGCTTCCTTCTGCCGCGAATGTTATTGTGCCGTTCTTGGCAGGAAGAGCCTTGAAGTCTGGCGGGAGCTTTGCGTTTTCGTCAGCGCCCTGCCATTTCGAGAGTATAGCGTCAAGTTCACCGCTTGCCCTGAGTTTCCGAATGAACTCGCTCATCTCATCACACAGCTTTTTGCCGGCTTCTGTCTTTGCGTAAACGAATGAGTAGCCGAAACTTTCACCGACAGGCTCATCAATGGCAGTGAGTTTGTCATCTTCAGCGGCCATGAGAGCGAGGACAGGTGAGTCAACAAGGAAGCCTTCGATCTTGTGCGTCTTCAGGGCTGAAGCTAAGTCCGGGTAGGTGTTGTAGTACTGGACTTTCGAGTGAGGGAGATTTTCAGCAACCCAATTTTCCCAGTCAATTATGCCGGGCTGCATTCCTACAGGTTTCCCGTCAAGCTCAGAGAGATGGGAATATTTCGGTCTTCCCGCTGAGGCTTCAGTTTTCGCTGGAACGGATTTGTCGTCAGCTTTGAGGCAAGCCATGATAGATCGGCTTTGAACGTAAGGCTCGGAGAAGTATACGGACTCCTCGCGTTCTGCTGACGGTGAGAGGTTACCCCCGAAATCGTATTTCCCTGAGGCAAGAGCCGGGATAATCGCGTCCCATGCCATAGGAGCAATCTTGAGGCCGTAACCGTAAGCCTCGCAGAATCCCGCCGCAATATCAATCTCGATGCCTACAATCTCGCTGCCCCTGTAGTAATTGAACGGGGGATAGCCGCCTTCTATTGCCATCGTTATAACGCCGTTAGCCGCAGAGAAGTTCTTGTAGTCCGGGATTGTCTTTGCGGACTCGTCAGAGCCTTCCCATTTCGTGATGATGTAGGCCAGTTCACCGCTTGCCTTGATTTTGCGTATGTACTCGCTCATCTCATCGCAAAGTTTCTTCCCCTTGCCTGTTTTCGGGAAGCAGTAAGCGATGTCATATGCCCTGCCGACCTTCTCATCGATCCTCGCAAGATTAGGATCTTCAGCGGCCATGAGGTTATACACAGGCTCGTCGACAAGGAATGCCTCGATCTTGTTGGACTTGAGAGCAACGGCAATGTCCGCAAAAGTGTTGTAGTACACGGCCTGAGAGTGCGGGAGGATTTCCTTCACGATTCTCGCCCACTCAACGACTCCCGTCTGAAGCCCTATAGGTTTCCCGTCAAGCTCTGAGAGCCGGGAATATTTCGGGACTCTCGCTGAGGAGCTGCTTTTTGCTGGAGAAGATGGCCCGCCGGATTTCTTCACGATGAGCCTTGAGCCTCCTGTGTAGATGGGATCGCTGAAGTTCACGGACTCTTTGCGCTCGTCAGTGATGGACAGCACGGCCATTCCTATTTGAGCTTTTCCGCTGATTACCGACGGAATTACGCTGTCGAAATTCGAGATGGTGATTCGCGGCCTGTAACCTCTTTCCTTGCAGAAGCGAACGGCAATGTCAGGCTCATAACCTGCAGGTCTTCCGTCTTTAACGTACCCCATAGGCGGGACTTCAGCATACAGCGCGATGTCAATAACGCCGTTAGTGTCAGGGTAAGCCTCGTAATCCGGCAGTGTCTTCAGGCTCTCATCATTGCCGAACCAGAGGTCATGAATGCCCTGCAATGTGCCGTCGGACTTTATGCGCCTGAGGTATTCGTTGAACTCGTCGCGGAGTTTTGCGCCCTTGCTGTTCTTGCCGAAGATGAATCCGTTGTCAAAAGTCTTCAGGTAGCCGTCAACAAACTCATAGCCGTCATGTTCCTTGAGGAAGCCCAAGAGAATTATCTCGTCCTCAACGGCGGCATCAGCTTTCCCGGTCATCAATGCAGTAAACACGTTCATATCGCCGTCAAATCTAAGCAGCTTGGCATGAGGCAGCACCTCCATGACGAAATCGGGGTGGAGAGTGCCTGAGTTGACAGCTATAACTTTGCCGTCAAAGTCTGAGACTGCTGGCCGTTTTCCGGCGGGCTTGGAGTCTGCTGGTTTGGTTGTTACTGGCTGGGACATGGCCGACTTCTTTACCACAAGAAAGCTGGAGAGTGAATACAGAGGCTCGGAGAATTTCACGCTCTCAGCGCGCTCAGGGGTTACTGTGATTCCGCCCGCACCCATGTCGCATTTCCCTGAACTTACCGCGGGAATTATGCCCGGGAAGTTTATTATGTTGAAGTCGGGCTTGTAGCCTTTCTCCTTGCAGAAGCGGACGATGACATCGACATCATATCCCACGAGCCTCCTGTCTTTCATGTACGCGAACATCGGGGTCTCATTGTCTATGGCGATTTGGATTGTGCCTTTTTCCGCCGGAAGATTGCTGTAATCTGGGATGACTTTCCTGCTCTCGTCAGTCCCTGACCATACCGCGCGAATCTCGCTGAGTGTACCATCAGACTTTATGCGCCTGAGATATTCGTTCATCTCGTCAAGGAGGGGATTATTCCTGACGGACTTGGGGAAAAGAAAAGCTGTCTCGGAATCTCCCAGAGTTTCAGGTATGTGAGTCAAGTCTGGATTCGCCCTCTCGAACTCTGTTGCTATAGTCTCATCGAGTGCAGCAGCGTCAATTTTCCCAAACGTAAGCTCGTTCATAACGTTTGCGATAACGTCAAAGTACGCAATTTCCGCGCCGGGTATGTTCTTCTTCACCATCTCATACTGCACCGACCCCGTAAAAACTCCGATACGTTTTCCGCTGAAGGCCGAGAATTTCCCAGTGTCAGAAGACGAGTACATATCCTCACGAACAATGACCACAGGCTTAACGGTGTACAGGACATCGGAAAACTTCAGGCTGCCGGAATTTTCGCGTGAGTAATACAGGTTTGACAGTGCAACATCGACCTCACCAGTCGAAAGAGCCATCAAAAGCCCGCCGAAATCGTAGACTTTCACCTCAAGCTCCGCTCCAATAGAAGCCGCAAATCTCCGGGCAATCTCGACATCAAACCCGGTTATCTTGTTGCCGACGTAAAAGCTGAACGGCACAACAAGCCCCGTAGTCCCCATCACAAGACGAACATCAGATTTCTCGGGAACGTCAATCTCAGGCATTTCCTCATTCCCGTAGACCCAGCGTTTAATCATGCTGTCGATCGTACCGTCAGACTTTGCGCGTTCGATGAAGCTGTTGAACTTTTCCTCAAGGCCGGGTATTGATGAAGTTTTCGAGAGTCCTGCGCCAATCTTCACGCCCTCTCCAAATGAGCCGGGAAGAATCTTAACGCCTTTGAGA
>JAFRSL010000035.1 GCA_017427625.1 Synergistaceae bacterium
TGAGAGCATGGGGAAATTCGGTACAGCTTCGGCGAGACTCGATGACGTGATGAACTTCATACCTGCGAGACTCGGAGGGCTAATCATAGTTCTTGCGGGCGGTAATTTCAGGGGAGCGTTGCGGGTGTTCATGAATGACAGGCTGAAGCACAAGAGTCCCAACAGCGCACACGGTGAGAGCGCGTTTGCGGGAGTTCTTGGAGTGAGGCTAGGGGGCGGGGCATATTACGGCGGGAAGTTCGAGGCTCGTGAGTGGCTGAATGAGGGAGGACGTGAGCCGGAAGTCGGGGATATTCTGAGGGCATGGAGGGTGCTTGATGCTTCGTGCTTGCTGTCGATTGTGCTAACCATAATATTATCGTTACACTTGTAGGAATAGTTTCGGACGTTCATTATGCCTTGATGTTTACGCCGAAGACAGCGAGGGTGTACGTTATAATATGGAAATCCAGAACGCGGACGAAGGTGCTGACCCTAAAATTTCTTGCATCTCATCAATCTCAGGGGAAATTTTTGAGGCGAATGTGTTTTTTTGATTCTAAAATAAGGAGGACTACTCAGTACCCTGTATCACGAAACGGACAGATACCTTTACTTCGGGGATTGGGACGATGTACCAGTTGAAGGCGGAAAGTACAGCTTCACGATCAGAGTCACGGATTCACAGGGCAGAACAGCAGAAAAAGACTTTTCCGGCAACGTGGAAGGAACGAGCTTCGACATGCCCATAACTCTAGGACGCGGTTCCAATGAAGAAGAGACCGTGTATTACGGCGGTTTTCAAGGCTACTACCACTGGTGGATACTGGTTGCTAACGTGGAAACAGCACAACACAGCCCGTACACATGGTCGGTCATAAATGGAGTTCTTCCGGGCGGCCTGAGTATCGGAGCTTCAGATAATGTTGAAGATGGCCAGAATGGAAACCCTCAAAGTAATAAAGGGTCTATGCTCTATGTGAAAGGGACATCAGAGGGAGGAGTCGGTACGTACACGTTTCTGGTCAAAGTTACGGACTCGGACGGACGTTCAGCCAGAATACAGCAGCGTATAAAAGTCCCAAAAGACTTGAGTACACCTGCCAGCGTTGTGCCGAACGGTGCAGTAACTCTGAGCGATGATCCTGACCCCGTAATATCCGGGACATTCTTGAACGGGAAAGACGGCGAGGCGTATTCGGGTCATGTTTCAGCAAGTGCGGGAACTGCGCCGTATACATGGAGCGTTACTTATGGTGAACTGCCCAAAGGTTTATCGCTTGCCTGCTCTGACAGCGAGACCGTCGCAGGAACAGGAACCATAGGACGATACGCTCATCTTGCAGGAACGCCGGAATATTCATCATGGGGCGGAGGGTATTACACTTTCACACTCGGCGTAAAGGACGCTAAGGGCAACACGAACGCGAAACTCTTCACGATGAAGATTGCAGAATCGCCCAGCCAGACGAACAACAATACTGACGATAACGGCACTGGAAACAACACCAACGGCAATACTGGCGATAACACCGACAACCCCGAAGGTATCTCAGGCTCAGGAGGAGGCGGCGGAGGCTGTAACTCAGGACTCGCAATCCTCGCACTTACGCTCACAGCCCTAATCACTCTCAGAAAATCAAGAAGCTGAATCACACTCACAAAATCCCCTTCCAAAAACGGAGGGGGTAAATTTTTCCTTATTCCCCGCAAGTCCTGTATAATGCTAAAAAAAGGATAAGGAGATAATCATTATGTATTCCAGAACAGAACATGATTCAATGGGTGAGATTCAAGTCCCGTCAAAAGCATATTGGGGCGCACAGACACAAAGGAGCTTCGAGAATTTCACACGTTCAGCTGAAAAAATGCCTTTGCCAATCATTCAAGCACTCGCAATCGTCAAGAAAGCCTCAGCAGTCGCAAACGCTAAATTAGGCCGCCTCGACCAGAAACGGAAGGATGTAATTTCCATTGTTTGCGATGAGATCCTTTCGGGAAAACTAAACTCCCACTTCCCTCTTATTGTATGGCAGACAGGCTCAGGGACTCAGACCAACATGAACGTCAACGAGGTAATCGCCAACAGAGGCAACGTTCTTGCAGGCGGAAAGCTGCTCCACCCGAATGACCACGTTAACATGTCTCAGAGTTCCAACGACACTTTCCCTGCGGCCATGCACATCGCGGCTGTGAAGGAGATTACTGGGCACCTTTTCCCGGCTCTCGATGCAGGAAAGGATGTTCTCGGGCGGCTAATGGACGAGAATGTGGACATCATCAAGACAGGAAGGACTCACCTTCAGGACGCTGTGCCGATAACTTTCGGGCAGGAAATCTCAGGCTGGCATGAGATGCTTGACCACGACAAGGACTGTATCGCTGAGGCAATGACGAAACTTCACCGTCTAGCTCTCGGAGGTACGGCAGTAGGGACCGGACTTAACGCCCCCAAAGGTTTCGCGGAAGAAGCTGCGGAGGAAATTGCGCGTCTCACCGGTCAGCCGTTCATCACAAGCCCCAACAAGTTCCACGCTCTGACATCACAGGCGGCAATGTCATTCGCTCACGGTGCATTGAAGGCTCTTGCGGCGGACATGATGAAGATTGCGAACGATATACGGTGGCTTGCGTCAGGCCCAAGATGCGGACTTGGCGAGATATTCATTCCGGAGAACGAACCGGGAAGCTCCATAATGCCGGGAAAGGTCAACCCGACTCAGTGCGAGGCTCTGGCTATGGCGGCTGTTCAGGTAATGGGCAATGATGCGGCGATTGGATTTGCTGCCTCACAGGGCAACTTTGAGCTTAATGTGTTCCTGCCGGTTATTGCGTATAATTTCTTGCAGTCTGTGAATCTTCTTAGCGAGACATTCTCATTCTTCACGAAGAAATGCCTCGATGGTATCCGCCCTAACATCGAGAAAATGAACGAGAACCTTGCGAAATCACTCATGCTTGTTACCGCGCTCAACCCTCACACTGGGTATGACAACGCCGCTAAAATCGCTAAGAATGCTCACGAGAAGAATATTACGCTGAAGGAGTCAGCTGTGTCTTTGGGGATATTAACGCCTGAAGAGTACGACAAGTATATTGTTCCGTCTGAGATGGTGTAGAAGAAAGCCCGGGCCGGAAACGTAAAAATTTCTGACCCGGCTAAATCATCGCCTAATTAAAGTTGAATAACGGTGCTGCTGATTGATACGGCATTCTTGTATCGCCGCTTACTGTTATTACGTCTTCGTACTCGTAGTCGATGATCTCGATTTCGAGTCCCTTGTACTCCTTTTTCTCTTCCTTCTGCTCCATGTCCCTCACCTCCTCACTTGTATTCATTCGGCCTGTTATCCCTGTAGGTCTTTGTGGCATCGTAGTATTTGTACAGGGAAGTTACCGCGCGCTTCATTTCGACCGTCTCGTCATCATCGTTCAACGCCCCCTGAACGTATGACAGAGCGGACACCTTCACCGTGAAATCCCTATCACCTCCGGCATTGCCCGTTATCGTGTAGACGTTACCGAGCTTGTGGGCTGATATTCCGGCAATTTGCACCCTATATACGCCGCCCTCAATCTCTGCGCCGTTCTCCTTGCCGTTTACCTTGACATTCGAGATTGATTTTCCGCTCTCAGGGGTCAGGAGAACTTCGATCGTCGTCTCAGCGTTGAGGTAGAGGGTGTATTTAATGTCGCTCACACCTGTGCCCTCTATGTCCTTGCTGATGGCATGGCCCGCAACCGCCGTCCTCACCGTATCAAAATCCGACTCCGCATAGGCATCTACGCTGTCCATCTTCGCGTGATCAACATTGATTTTCCAGCCGTTTGCTTTGGCGAGAACTGGCTGAACGTAGCTACCGTAATTCTTGATAGCCTTGCCCAGCACGATGGTGTCAGCAGGATATGACGTGTCAGCAATAAGCCCGTCGAGGTACTCTTTCGCCGTGTATATCGTAGTCTCAACTTCATCATCGCCACATTTCAGGACTGCCTGAATCTCATCGGCCATCTGAACGGACGATATATAGCACCTGAAGCCGTAGTAATGACCGCCGTCAATATCAGCCTCAAGTTCAGGGTCGTATATCTGCTCTGGGTAATCGTTCCCGCCGATGGTGAAGACCGCCGAAAGTTCCTCGCCTTCCCAGCCATCGGGAGCGTGTGCATAAAACTCGACGCCGATTTGACCGCTGAGAATCATTGAGTGGTACGCGAAGTACGGAAGTTCCTCCCAGTTTGCGACGTACTTCAGGTTCCCAGTTGAGCCTTGAGGGAT
Organism: Synergistaceae bacterium; assembly: GCA_017427625.1. Taxonomy (GTDB): domain Bacteria; phylum Synergistota; class Synergistia; order Synergistales; family Aminobacteriaceae; genus JAFUXM01. The sequence goes on from JAFRSL010000035.1 coordinate 4,259, forward strand.
TGTGATTGTTTCGGAGGGCGCATCGTTTGTGCCGTAAAGCGTCCAGCCCGTGAACCTATAGTGTTCCCTTGTTGGAGCGGAAAGCGTGAATGCCTCAGTCTCAACCGTGTATGTTGTCGGGTTTTCAGCAGTTCCACCGTCGAGGTCATACTCGATTGAGTAGATGATTGGCGTAAACGTCGCGGATATAGTTACGCTGACAGCAGGCATCGTGAACGAATAGACACCGCCGACAGCGTTAATCATATGTTCGCTGCCATCGTTATAGCTCACCGTGCCGATGTTGTAGCCTTCGCTGGGCGTAACAGTCAGGGTAACAGACTCGCCTTCGGAAGCCCCAGACTTGTCCGCAGTAACGTTGCCGTGCTCAATGCTGCCTGACACAAAAACAGCAGGAATGATTGTGAATGCCTTTTCAACACTACCTAATGAAGCGTAATCGCCCTTGAAAGTAACTGTTACTTTCGCATTTGTGCCTACGTCCGTGTTATCGGTGTACGAATACTCGTAGTCCGTGCCTTTCGTAAGGCTGAGCGAACCTATTGTAACCTGCGGTTCAGGCGTGATCTCGCTACCTGTATATATCTGATCGTTAATCTCAGCAATCACAGGCTTCTGTACA
>JAFRSL010000001.1 GCA_017427625.1 Synergistaceae bacterium
CAATCTTGCTGTTCTCGGCGGAATGTCAGGGCCTCTAGCGTTGACTCTCTCACTCATGGCCTGCCTTGCAGTCGGGTGCGTATGCGGTGCGTTAAACGGATTCCTTTGCACGAGGTTCAAGGAATTGTTCTCGATGATAATCACGCTGGCGACTCAGCTGTTCTTCCGTGGCTTCAGCTACCTCATCATAGGCGGGGAGACTCTGACGTTCAAAGATCCGACGTTCCGTTCACTTTCGGCACTCAACAAGCTGGTTGATGTCGGAGGCGTGAAAGTCCCAGTGTCATTGCCGGTGTTCTTGGTGTTCGCGGTGGTGTTCTTCGTTTGGCTTCACATGACTGGAAACGGACGAAAGATCTTTGCGATCGGAACAAACAGATCCGCAACATACTATTCCGGCGTACAGACCGACAGGATAAAATTCTGGTGCTTCGTGATCGCTGGCTTAATGAGCGCGGTAACAGGAATATTCTTCGTCGGGAACTCGTCATCAAGCGTTAAGGCCGACATCATGGACGGTTACCACATGTACGCGATCGCTGCGGCAGTGTTGGGAGGCTTTTCGACTGACGGCGGAAAAGGAAGCGTAATCGGTGCGGCAATATCACTCGTGATTTTCGGAGTCGTGAAATTCGGACTTGGTACTCTGTTCGGTTTTGCTGACAGCGCGGTGAATTTGTCGGTTGGCGTGATACTAATTCTGAGCGTTTTACTGCCGAATTTGGTCGAAGATTGGCAGAACGCAAGGAGAGTAGCGAGGCGCAGGGCAGAAACAGCGGCCCAGCACTCATAAATAGGAGACGACCCCTCCGTCTCTGCAAGACACCTCCCCTTACGCAGGGGCGGTCTGACGCAGGTACGGGGACTAAAATTTCAGGAGGTATCATCATGAAGAAAGTATTAGCGTTAGTATTGGTTTTATCGTTCGTTTTCTCAGGGTTCGCGTTCGCTGAGGACAAGCCGGGAAAAGGTATTACGATCGGCGTTGTCTATAAGCAGTCAGGAAACCCCTACTTCCAGGCGGGAGTCGCAGGCTTCCAGAAAGCTGCTGACGAGTTGGGGTTCACGTTCATGCACGATGGCCCCGATGACGGAAGCTCGGACGGCCAGATTCGAATCGTCGAGAACTACATTGCACAGGGCGTTGATGTACTCTGCATTTCGGCGAACGACCCAGCATCACTTGTCGATGTCTGCAACGAAGCACGCGAGGCCGGAATCAAAGTCGTAACATGGGATGCACCCGTTGACCCCGAAGGAAGAGACCTCGATGTTGAGCCAGCAAGCGCAAAGGTCATCGCACTCACACAGCTTGACTCGATGGTGAAGTCAATCGGCGGCGAGGGACAGATCGCAATCCTCTCGGCAATGGCCACAGCTCCCAACCAGAACCTCTGGATTTCCTTCATGGAAGAGGCACTCAAGAGCGGCGACCCGAAATACGCGAAGATTGATTTCGTTGGCGTTGTCTATGGCGATGACGAGTACACAAAGTCATTCAACGAGACGCAGGCACTCCTCGAGAAATATCCGAACCTCAAGGGAATAATCGTTCCCACAACAGTAGGCGCGCCCGCAGTCAGCAAGTGCATCATGGACGCAAAGAGGAACGTGAAAGTTACGGGCCTCACGCTCGCTTCGGACATGAAGGAATTTATTGACAAAGGCATAGCCGATGAGACATTCCTTTGGAATCCTACACAGCTCGGTTACGCGGCATCATACGCGGCTGTGGCGTTCGTGAAAGGCCAGATTACCGGCAAAGATGGCGAGACTTTCAACGCTGGTGAGGTTGGGACGCTCACGATTGAGAAGGCTGCAGACGGAGGTACAATCAGCTTCCTGAACAAGCTCAACACGTTCAATCAGGAAACAGTCGACGCGTGGATCAATATTCTGTAACAGGAATCAGAGAATGACCCCGTGAGAGAATCGCGGGGTTTCTTTTTGAGAGGAGGACAACAACATGGAGCGTTATGCGTGGAAAGCAACGGTAAAGCCCGGAATGCTTGCGGAGTACAGGAGACGTCATGACAACATTTGGCCGGAGCTGAAAGAATTGCTGAAGTCAGCGGGAATTTGCAACTATACGATATGGAACGTTGGCGATGAGCTTTTCGGTTACTATGAGTGCGAGAAGGGCGTCGAATTTGCAGCGCGTACTCAGGCGGAAAGCGAGATTGTTGACCGCTGGAACGAGTACATGAAGGACGTTATGGTCATGGAGATGGATCCTGTTACGGGAGCGCAGCCGAAACTTGAGCAGGTATTCTTCTTGGAGTAATCATGAAGTGAGAGAGCGTTATAACTCCCTCACTTTTTGCTTTTATGCCAATGCGCCGTCAATGTCAGCTTCGTTCTTCAGTGTAGTAACCTTCTCGACAACGCCCTTCCTGATTTCTGCGATGGCCGGAAGTTTGTCAGAAAGCCCAAGTTTCTCCGTCATTCTTGCGTTCCTGTAACCGTCAATCATTGTCACTTTAACGCCCTTAGACTTCGCAACACTCTCGACAGCATTCGATAATTTCACCTGAGCCTCATCAATGCTCGAATAGAAGAACGCCATAACTTCATCGGGTTCAAGGAGTGTCGAGCGGAGATGAAGCTGCTCATTGATGTACGAGCTTGCCGCCATTGCAGCCACTGCACCGTCAGAAGCCGCCGTTATTACCTGACGAAGATACTTGCTCCTTACGTCTCCAGCCGCGAAAATTCCCTCAACCGATGTCTCCATGTGGTCATTCGTGATTATCCAGCCGCCCTTTTCAGCCTTGACGAGTCCCCTAACGCATTCATCGTCCGGCTCTTGTCCAACGAACATGAACACTCCAGCTACGGGAAGATTGCTGACTTCACCAGTTCTTACATTCTTGATGACTAGGTTCTCAACCATTCCGTTGCCTTCGATTTTCTCGACCACCGTGTTGTAGATCGGCTCAATCTTAGGGTTAGCGAGTGCCTGAGCTATTGCCGACCTGTCAGCGCGGAACTCATCTCTTCGGTGAATGATGTAGACCTTCGACGCAAACTTCGTGAGGTAATTCCCTTCCTCGACCGCTGTGTTTCCTCCTCCGACTACAGCGACGTCATAGCCCTCGAAGAAAGCTCCGTCGCATGTCGCGCAGAAACTCACGCCCTGCCCAATGAGTTCAGCCTCGCCTTCACAGCCAAGACGTTTGAAGTGTGCGCCTGTTGCCACGATTATTGCTTCAGCCTCAATCTCGATGGTCTCCTTGCCCTTTTTGGTGATGACGATCTTCTTGTCTCCGCGAATTTCAACCTTGCTGTCGTCAACCCTGCGAATCTCAGTCTCAAATTTGAGCGCGTGATTCTTCAGCATCTCGCCAAGTTCCGAGCCTGTAGCATGTGAAACGCCGGGATAGTTTTCGATTTCGTCAGTGTTGTTGATCTGACCGCCTGCTACTCCGCGTTCAAGGACGAGGACATCGAGACCTGCGCGCCTTCCATAGATTGCTGCCGACATTCCGGCCGGGCCTGCTCCGATTATTACAAGTTCATGCTTCTCCATTGGTTAGTCTTCCTTTCATGTTATGAGGACAATATAATACTACAGTTCCCATAAGCTATAATATGTGCAACAAGATAATCGAGGTGAATTAAATGGCAGTAACGGAAATAACGAAGGAGAATTTCGAGGAAGAGTGCAAGAACAGTCCGGTTCCTGCAGTACTGGATTTCTGGGGGCCTAAGTGCGGGCCTTGCTTGGCGTTGATGCCGAAGTATCACGAGCTCGCTGAGAATCCAAAGTATGAGGGAAAATTCAAGTTCTGCTCGGTCGACACGTCAAAGAACCGAAGAGTAGCTATGATGGTTCGTCCCGCTGTAATGATGCAGCCTGCGTTCCTATTCTTCAAGGACGGTCAGGAAGTTGCAAGGCTTGTCGGAGATAAACTCACTATCGAGGCTATAACTGCTAAGGTTGACGAGCTTATGGCCTAGCCCAAGAGAGGACTAACTTCTCCACACTCGCAATAATTCGCCGGCGGTGAAATCAGGTGCAAGCTCATTCTCCTTGAGCATTTTCTTTACGAGTGCAGCGTTGAAAGGTTCACCGCATTTTACGCAGTCAAAGGCGATGGCTTCCATTAAGTTCGCAAAACCTTTGTGTTCTCTCAACCATTGCTGAATATGCCTCTTCTTCGCCCGCTTCTCTGCATCCTTGCTTTTGTCGCGCGTCTTGTATGCGTAAGCTGCATATGCTTTCTGAACGCTTTTGTAGCCGTAACCCTGAGCGTCATCCAAAACTTCGCCTGTATCTTTGTCGACTATCACATAACGTTTGTCGTACGCATCTGAGAGCTTTTCGTCTTCGATCACCGTTATATTTTTCTCTGGCATCTTCATTACCTCTCTTGTCCATAAAATTCTTGACAGTCCTCATGGCAAGTATACTATAATTATCATCAGCAAATTTCGGAAAGGATTGATTCCAATGGCACAGGTAGCAGATACAACTACATTCTATGTCGGATTAAAGCTCCGTTGGCAGGACGGAATATGGGAAATCGTGGAGTATGACCATCACAAAATGGGACGCGGAGGCGCAGTAGTCCGCACGAAACTCCGCAACGTCGAAACCGGCTCAATCGTCGAAAATTCGTTCAAGCCCGGTGAAAAGTTCGAGCGAATAATCTACGAGGACAAGCCCGCTCAGTACAGCTACAGGGACGGCGCAGACTACGTTTTCATGGACCTCGCAACGTATGAGGAAATGAGACTCTCGCCTGAAGTTCTCGGAGACGCAGCGAAATATCTCGTTGACGACATGGAGATTCAGATTGAGTACTTCGAGGGCAAGGTCATGGGCATCGAGCTTCCAAAGAGCGTAACGATGAAGGTAGTCGACACACCTCCCGCTTTCAAGGGCGACACCGTAACAGGCGGAGGAAAGCCCGCAACCCTTGAGACTGGTCTCGTCGTAACAGTTCCGGTATTCGTTGAGCCGGGAGAAATGATAGTTGTCGACACACGCACAGGACAGTATCTTGAGCGCGCAAAGAAGTAAATGCCTGACTCAGACGAAAAGCTAAAGACTCCGAACGGCGGAATGATTCACATTTCGGAGGACGTAATAGCCGAGTTAGCCCGCAAGACGATTCAGGGAATCCCCAACATCAAGACGGCAGGATTGGCCTCTAAGTTCAACATTGGACGCAAAAGCAGCGGAATACGTGTATCAGTTGAACAGACTCAGGGGAGCGTTTCTGTTGATGCTTATGTTCTGGTGAAGTACGGACAGAGGATTCCCGATTTGGCTTGGGATGTTCAGGAGAAGATAAAGGACAATCTCGAACGCTACACGGGCTATGATGTCAAGGCCGTCAATGTGAACGTTCAGGGGATATACACGGGTTCAGGGGACAATATAGAGATGAACATTGAGCCGGACAACCCGTCGCCGGACGAAGAGGCAGATTAGGCCATGTATTACCTGTGGAAGAACACGCCTTACGGGATAATACGGGTATCATATTCTGGGCTTTATGATTTCGCTCTTGATGCCGTGAAGTCGAAGCTCAGACTCTACAGCATAACCCTTGAGCCTTCCGGAAAGAAAGAGCACGCTAATATCACGCTGGTATTCTCGGAGGAGGACTTATCGCCCGAAAAGAAGTCCATCGTTGAGGAGCATATATCGTCAGTCCTTAAGCCTATGGGATTGAAGGCCTCGATAGTTTGGGCGACACCTGAACGCGGGATCATGCCTGTGATTCAGAGTCCTTACCTCTGGGCGGGGATAGCGTCATGTATAGCTGTGATAATTACGGCAGGGTTCGAGGGATTTTTCTGGACATTATTCTGGGGAGGGGCAGCGTGGTTTATGATACGAGGGACGAAATATATAGCTGAGAGATTCAGGAGCGCGTGAAATGGCGGGAAAGAAGAAGAAATTTATCGGCAAAAAATTCGAGGCACTCCACAGGTCGCGTGAGCTTGCGGTTCAGTTTCTCTGTTCACTTGAGATTTGCCCCGAGCAGGATTTCA
>JAFRSL010000036.1 GCA_017427625.1 Synergistaceae bacterium
CTGAGGTTAAAGCGGGGGACTTGCTTCTCACTATGGGGGCTGGGGACGTTTACAGAATTGGTGAAAAATTTTTGGAGCGTTAGGGTATAATTACTAAAAATTTAATCGGGATTTTATGAATGCGTGATGACATTGAATAATTTGAAGCCTCGTTTGCCTGACATAATCATAAGAGAAAACTGGCCGCTTTTCCCACTCTCCACACTTGGAACTGGCGGGAAGGCAGAGTTTTTTGCACAGCCTGAAACAGTCCCACAGCTTCAGGAAATTGTCAGGGCTGCGGAAAATACTCCAGTCTACGTACTCGGAGGCGGCAGCAACATTCTCATTCCCGATGGCGTAATTCATGGCCTCGTAATCTCAACCCGAAATCTCAGCTCCATCTCATGGCTCGATGACCGTACCGCAGAAATCGGCGCAGGCTTCAGTCTTCCTGTTCTCGTCAAAACTCTACGTGAGAAAAATATCGGAGGCCTCGAATTTTCAGCGGGTATACCAGGTACTCTTGGCGGGGCGATCATGGGCAATGCTGGCGCAGGAGGGCGCGGAGTTTGTGAGTTTGCTGAATCGTTGAATGCCGTTGACGCTCAGGGGAATCTTGTCGCTCTCGGAAGGGATGATTTCAGTTACGGCTACAGAAATTGCACGCTGAGCGGGGTAATCATTGCTTCCGTTGTGATGTCGTGGAATGGCGATTCATGGGACGAGGCGAAGTATTCTGAGTTCATGGCAAAGCGTAAGAACCAGCCAATCGGAATGAGGAGTGCAGGCTGTACGTTCAAGAACCCCGAAGGTCACTCAGCCGGAAAATTGCTCGATGATTGCGGCTGTAAGGGCCTCAGAATAGGCGGGGCTTTCGTCTCGGACGTTCACGCTAACTTCATACTCAACGGCGGGAATGCTACAAGTTCTGATATTATTGAGCTTGCGGATTTGTGCGCGAAAAGAGTCTGCGAAAGTACGGGAATCACTCTTGAGCCGGAAATTAAAACGTTGTCCCCGTGCTTCAGCGTCAAGTGAGCTGCTGTGCGTGTCAAGTCCTCGAGATTATTCTTACTGGCACTCACAGCTGGAGGGATTATGTACATGTCGGACTATAAGTACTGGTTCACCCTCAAAGGCTACAGGGTAGAATCACAGTCTCAGGCTTTGGAGCAGAGGTTGTGGGATGTCTTCCCGAAAAGATGCCTCACTTTCTGGCCGTACATGATGAAAGATGCCGACGGTATGAAGGAATTTCTCGAACGCGATATGCCCGTCAGAGTCGACACAAAGATGGAGGGACTAGGGCATTTCAGGACTAAAATAGAATGGCTCAAGGCTTGGGTGAAAGTTGATTGGCGAGGACATGTATGGTGTATTTCGCGGGATGGTAAAATGTGGCTTTTCGAGCGCGGCAGGCAGATTGATGATGAAGTCGGCCGTTTGGTCTGGAAAATCCCGGACGAGGGAAACGTTCAGGCACCGATGAGCGGGGTATTCACTTCGCCGATTGACACGGGGGTAATAGCGTCGTTCCTTGAGGATTTCAGGGGCTGCAAGTGGTTCGAGGCCGCTACGGATATTACGTGGGAGCGAAGGGCGGGAATGGATCTCTTCTTCCTGAAACTCTCTCACGGAGGACAAAGATTCGAACTTTACCTTCAGCGCGAAAAATACGCCGGCCATGACTTAGGCGCAGAAATCGATGACTTGTTCGCAAGGCTAATCAATGAGGGCGGTAATCATATAATAGACGCGACATACGAGGGAAAAATTGTTTTGCGTAGGTTATAATTCTAATTTACATTACGTACAAAGAAGGGAACGTATTAAAAATGCCGGGAAAATCTGATAACCTCATAGTGGGGTTAAGTATGGGGACAACGAAGATTACTATGATAGTTGCGGAAAGAGACCGCCGTTATCCTGACTCTATTCACGTTGTAGGGTTCGGAAGCGCACCGTCGCGCGGAATCTCTAAAGGAATCATTGTCAATCTTCAAGATGCCCGGCAGTCAGTTGAACAAGCCTTCAAGGACGCCCAGAGCATAACGGGAATTTCAGCTAAAAGACTCAGCAATGTTATAGTAGCCTTCGACGCTATGGACGTTCAGAGCGAATCCACTCATGGAATGGTTACGCTCGGCGGACGTGAATCAAAGTCTGTCGAAGAATCAGACCTCAACCGCGTAATTGACCGCGCAAAAGCAAACTCGGTATTAGCCACAGCCTCCCACAACAACATGTACTCCCTCCACATGATACCAACAAGCTACGAACTCGATGGCCGCCCTGTCGACGAACCCCTCAACATGAACGGAAGCCAGCTCGATATTTGGATGCAGACAGTTGCCGTCCCAATGGCCACCGCACAGAACATCGTGAACTGCGTCCAAACCGTTGGCCTTGACGTTAAGGGCCTCGTACTGAAACCCCTCGCATCATCTCTCGGTGCTGTCTATGAGGACGAAATGCGCTCAGGCTGTATCTCAATCTGCATCGGCGGAGGTACGACTGGAATCGTGCTTTACCGAAACGGACGTGCTTTCCGCGTAATGAGCATCCCAATCGGCGGCGACCACATAAGGAATGATCTCGTTCAGGTGCTCTACATCTCACCCGGCGAAGCTGAACACCTCAAGAAAAGGATTTTCTCTGTCGACGAGGAGGAGTTACGAAGAGACGGTGTTGATGTTGATTTTGCGTTCCAGATAGTGTTCGCCAGGATAGAGGAACTCTTCAAGAAGTATATCCGTGAGGCTCTCGCAGAATGCACCCCGCAGCATTTCCCAAACGGAATAATCCTCTCAGGCGGTGTAAGCAATACTCCAGGCATCGACAAAATGCTTGAGGACATATTGCAGATGCCCGTCCGCAGAGTAATCGAACCAGTCTACGCAATGCCGCCCGGACTGAATAACGCCTCCTACGTAAGCTCGGCCGGAATCCTCAAGTATCAGGTCTTGATGGAGCATGACCCTTACATGTTCATGGAGTCGGATCAGTCTTTGCCGGGTCTCTCGGAACGCTCGGAGCAGCGAAGCCGTCAGGAACAGAAGCGTGCTGAACGCAGAAGCAGGGACACTGGAGATTTTGACGAGGGCGATGAACCTTATGACGAACAAGATGAATATGTCGCACCGTCATATGGAAATTCAGGGTATGATGACGGTTATGACGACGGCGGATACGAAGAGCAGGATGACTCGAAGCGCGAGAATTTCGGCCAGCTAATGAGAACTTTGGCTGACAGGTTCAAGAAATTGTTCTGACCGCTTGTCAGTCCGTGAAAAATAAAATACAATCAATCTATAAGGAGGAGATGCGCTGAATGAATGATAACCTTTTCAAGCTCACTAATAACAACATCAGGCAGAATGAGAAAATAGTAGTGTTCGGAGTTGGCGGAGGCGGCGGCAATGCTCTCAACCACATAATAGAGTCAAACGTTCAGGGAGTGGATTTTGTAGCGGCTAACACAGACGCAAGGGCACTCGATATGAATCAGGCACCCAACAAAATTATTCTCGGCGAGACTCTTACGCGCGGACTTGGCGCAGGTGCTAACCCAAAAGTCGGAGCTGATGCCGCTAAAGAAAGCATTGACCGCATCAAGGAATATATCACCGGTGCTGACATGCTTTTTGTTACAGCTGGAATGGGCGGTGGTACTGGCACTGGTGCAGCTCCTGTAATCGCTGAGACTGCGAGGGACATGGGAGTTCTCGTCGTCGGTGTCGTAACTAAACCTTTCGGCTTCGAGATGGGACGAAGAATGCGCACTGCTGAGGAAGGCATCGAACACCTCAAGAAAAATGTTGACGCTCTCCTAATCGTTGAGAATGACAAGCTCCTTCAGATTGAGAACGGCGCTAAAATGAAGATCGTCGACGCTTACAAGAAGGTTGATGAAGTTCTCCGCCAGGCCGTTCAGGGTGTTACAGACCTCATAACAAAGTCGGGCTTCGTTAATCTTGACTTCGCTGACATCAAAGCAATTCTCACAGGTGCAGGAACAGCCATCATGGGAATGGGCGAAGGCGAGGGTGAAGACCGCGCAAGAAGAGCCGCTCAGAACGCCATCGAGTCGCCGCTCATGACAATGCCGGTAACAGGTGCAACAGGAATCCTCCTCAACGTAACGACAGGAACGGAAATCATGCTCAGTGAGATGACAGACGCCGCCAAGATCATCGAGGAGAAAGCTGACCAGGATGCTCAGGTCATTTGGGGACACGTATTTGATGATTCTCTCGGTGAGAAGGTTCACGTTACACTCATAGCGACATTCCCGGAGGACGCACCCATTCAGGGCGGCAGAATCAGAATCTCAGGAAGAAACGAGCCAAGAACTCAGCCAGCCGCACAACCAGTTACAGGGCAGAACGTTCAGATGCCGCAGCCTCCCGTTCAGCAGCCGCCTCAGCAGGTAATCCAGACACCTGAGACACCTAAGAGAACTCTCTACACTATCTATGAACAGAGGAGACTGGCACAGCAGCAGGGAGGTCTTGAGGAAGCAAGATTGACGCAGCCCAACGCAAATGACCGCGAAACTTTCATGGGAATGCCCAGAAAGTTCTACGACCAGCCCTCAATCTACAGGAAGGGCCGCAGGGATTAAGCCATGTCAAGAAGAACAACTAACCGCAGAGGCATAAAGAAGCGCGGTATACTCCCGTCTTTCGGTGATATTGTACTGCCGGTTGTAGGGGTCGCTGCTCTGGGACTTCTCGTAATTGCTGGCCGTCAGTTCTTCGTAAACGGAATGAAATCCTCGCCGGGCATAACGGAAACACGGGCATACACAGAATCTCCTGCTATCATGGCCGAGCGTGAGAAAAATCTTCCGCCTATCGCTAAAACCCCCGAACCGTCAGCAGACATAGCGGACAATGCCGTCAACGAGAACACGATTCTTGCGGTTGCCGAAAATCCTGTCGCGCCGCCAATCGCTGAAGTCAAACCCGTTGCAACACAGCCCGCGAAGGTTCAAGCTCCCGCGAAAACAGCTGAAGCTCCAAAAAAGCCAGCTCCCGTTAAAGCATCATCGCTTCCTGCAAACAAGCAATGGAGAGTTCAGACAGGGGCGTACACTACGAGGGCAGGTGCAGAGGAAGCCGTCAAGAAAATCAAGAAGGCAGGATTCAAAGCGAGGGTATATCAGAATCCTGCGTCAAAGCATTTCAAGGTCTGGGTTGAGGCCGGTGAGAGCAAGTATCAGGCCGGCCTCGTTGTTGATGCAATGAAGAAAATCGGCTATAAGTCGGCTTTCTCATTCCCACCGATGCTTCAATCCACGCAAAAGCGTTAAACAGTTTCTTCGCCTTTGCGACAAACTCTAGCAAACTAGAGAAATAACATTACCGGAAAAACTCCTACTGTTCGGTAATGTTTATTTTTTGTATTTATATCAGATTCGGATTTTGATTTCAAGCCAGTTTAGGTTTAGGAGAAATACACATCATGAAAGATTTTGACGCTCTCGAAAAATTATTGTACACAAACTCCGACAACAAAATAATTCCCGGACTTGAGAGAATTTCACAGCTTCTTCAGAGAATGGATAACCCGCAGGATTCGTTCAAGTCAGTTCACATCGTCGGAACAAACGGGAAAGGTTCAACAGGAGCGTTCATCTCGTCGGTACTCAGTGCGTCAGGTTACAGGACGGGATTCTATTCCAGCCCTCACCTTGAAAGTCCCGGTGAAAGATTGCTCATTGATGGCAAGGAGCTTACTGCTGACGAATGGCTTGAGGCTGTGAATTTTGCTGTCAGCGTCAGAGGTGAGATTGTACCGTCATATTTCGAGCTTTTGACGGCTGGAGCGTTTGAACTTGCAAGAAGGTCAGGGATTGAAGCGGGTGTAATCGAGGCAGGACTTGGAGGAAAACTCGATGCCACCAACACGATGAGTAACACCGTTTGTTCGGTCATTGCCTCAGTCTCTATCGACCACACGGAATATTTAGGGCCGACGCTTGAGGGGATCGCTGGGGAGAAATTTGCTGTCGTTAGGGAGAATGTTCCGGCGGTTTTCTCAGGAGTGGATGAGAGTTTGGTAACGATGTTCCTTGAGACTTGCAGGGAAAAGGGAGCGTTGCCGTTCATCGTAAGCAGACAGACTAGAACCGAGAACGTTAAAATCACGCCTGAAGGTAATACTTTTGACTTCTATTCGCCAGAGCTTGAGATTAGGGATTTATGGACTGGTCTAATCGGGGGCTATCAGGTCAGGAACGCAGCACTCGCTTTGTCGGCAATATCACAGATTCGCGGGGCATTCCCAAAAATCTCTGAGGCATCAATCCGTGAGGGTATGATGTCAGCAAAATGGCCCGGAAGACTCGAAATCGTCAGCAGAAATCCCCTCATCATTCTTGACGGAGGACATAATCTCGACGGTGTGAGGAATCTTTGCCGGAGCGTCCGTGATTTGTGGCCTGAGAGGAAATTTGCGGTCGTCTATGCGGCCATGAAGGACAAGGATTACGCTGGAAATCTTGCGGAGATTAACGCGACACTTAGGCCGAAACTTTACGCTACGTGCGTCCCTGAAATGTCGAGGTCGGCAAGCCCTGATGACTTGTTGGAGGCGGCCGGAAAATTCGAGTGGGGGAACGTTCCGGGAGGTTTTGCAACTCCTGATGAGGGAGTTCGCAAAGCTATTGATGACGGAAATGATTCGGTTCTGATTTGCGGGAGTTTGTACATGATAGGGTGGGTGAAGAGAAATTGCAGGCTTTGAGAATTGGAGACATTCCGGCGGCAATCTATGGGGCAAAATCTGAGCGTGTTTATGTCTATGTTCACGGAATGATGGGGCGTAAGGAGGACTCAGAACCGTTCGCGGAAATTGCAGAGGCTTCGGGATTTCAGGTACTTAGCTTCGACCTCATAGGACACGGAGAACGTGAGAGAGTTTCAACGCCTGACCCTTTCAACACGCTTCCTGAGATTGAGGCGGTATACGATTTCGCGCGTTCAAGATGGGGAAGCATATCGCTTTACGCCGTGAGTATTGGTGCGTGGTTCAGCCTGACTTTCTTTCAGGGCAGGACGCTGGGGAAGTCGCTTCTCGTTTCACCCGTCGTGAACATGAAATTACTCATCGAACGAATGATGACGAATGCGGGAGTTACCCCTGAGATTTTGAGGGACAGGAAAGTTATCCCTGACGCAAATTTGTCATGGGAGTATTACGATTTCGCCGTTAAGAATCAGGTAACACGATGGGATACTGAGACTGAAATACTCTACCCTGAACGCGACAATATTACACCGCGCTCAGAGATTGAGGAGTTCGCAGGGAAATTCGGGTGTGGATTGACGGTACTCCCTGACGCTGAACACTGGATTCATGAGGCCGATGGTGTGAAATTTCTCAGGGATTGGGAACGTGATACAATTTTGCGTTAATACCACACAGGAGGTGCAATCATGCCAGAAATCACAGAAACTCTCGAAAAAATAAAATCACTCGTCGTGGGAAAAAACATCCGTGAACTTCGCACTCTCACCGAAGACATGAACGATGCCGACATTGCCGACACACTTGAACAGCTTGAGCCGGAGGAAAGGGTCATACTCTTCCGCGCATTGAGTCGCGACATGGCCGCTGAAGTCTTCGCCCACCTCATTCCTGACACTAAGGAAGCCCTCGTCTCTCAGCTAACTGCTCCCGAATTGGGCAGAATTGTCGATGAATTGTTCCTCGATGATGCCGCAGATTTGGTTGAAGAACTTCCCGCCGATGTCGTCAAGCGAATCCTCGAATCCGCAAGCCCCGAAACCCGCAAAGGCATTAACCAGCTCTTGCAGTATCAGGAAGACTCAGCCGGAAGCATAATGACAACCGAGTACATCTCACTCAGTCCCAACATGAACGTCGAGGAATCATTCCGCCATATTCGTGAGGTTGGAACGGACAAGGAGACGCTCTACACTTGCTATGTTACGGACCCCAAAGGCGTGCTTATCGGTGTCGTTACGGTCAGGACGATGCTTCTGTCTCAATATGCTGACATGATTGGCGACATTATGACTGACACGAACCTGATCACAGTCAACACTAACGATGACCGCGAGAAGGTTACTGAGCTTTTCCAAAAGTATGACTTCATGGCGATTCCTGTTGTCGACTCACAGAATCACCTCGTCGGAATTGTTACGGTCGATGACGCTATGGAGGTCATGGAAGAAGAGAGCACTGAGGACTTCCACAAGATGGCGGCCATGTTGCCGATGGATGAGCCGTATTTGTCGATGAGTATCGGTGAGCTTGCTAGGAAGCGCGTAATTTGGCTGATGGTTCTGATGATTTCCGCAACTTTCTCCGGCGCAATCCTCACGCATTATCAGGCGGTCTTCGCAGCTTTCCCAGCGCTTATTGCCTCAATACCAATGCTAATGGACACGGGCGGCAATGCTGGCTCACAGTCATCAACTCTTGTGATTCGCGGTATCGCTGTAGGAGAGCTTAAGCTCCGCGATGCTCTTTCGGTTCTTATCAAGGAACTTCGTGTGAGCTTGATGGTTGGCGGAGGTCTTGCTCTGGTGAATTTCGTCTATAAATACGCAATGAGCGGGGATCTTCTTCTGTCCGTGATAGTTGGGATCAGCCTGTTCGGAACGGTGATATTCGCTCAGACCGTTGGGGGAATGCTGCCATTGCTCGCTAAGGCTTTGGGATTTGACCCTGCTCTCATGGCCTCGCCGATTGTTACGACGATTGTTGATGCGGGAAGCCTCACACTGTATTTCGCTGTTGCAAGCAAAGTTATGAACCTGTGAAAAAGACACCCCTCCGCCTCACTTTGTTCAGCACCTCCCCTTGTCAGAAGAGACGACCCCTCCGACCTTCGGCCACCTCCCCTTAGCAGGGGCGGCAAAAGCAGGAAACTACACGCCCCCTGAGAAGGGGGAGAGGGCCACGCAGTGGCGAGGGGGTTATTGTGCTCTAGTTCATGCACCTGTCAATTATTATGTCCTTCACACGCTTGACCGTAGCATCAAGTCCGCCTGACGTGTCAACCGACACAGTCCTCGCCATCAATCCAAGCTCGTAAAGGCAGTCATCAATCTTCTCGCCCACTCTTGAGTGAAAGTCAACCGCCCATGCCTTGTTGTCGCTGAAGGTCTTTGTACGCTCGTGCATCTGTTCGGGAGTCGTAAGGAGCTTTATCCCCCAAGCTGTCTCGATTAGGGGCGATGTCCTCATTATTGCGGAAAGTCGCTTGAAACTCTTGGGGTTTCTCACGGCAACATAGGCCAGGTTTCCGGGATGCCATGTCTCAGACACAGACACTCCCGGCATGTTCCGGAACTTCATATCGCGTTCAAGCTCCATTCTCGTCAAAGCAACCTCAA
>JAFRSL010000037.1 GCA_017427625.1 Synergistaceae bacterium
GACAGGAAGGCAGGCAGGAAGGACGCAACGAGGCTTACGAGAGTGTAGCAGCCGACATGCTGAGGAAGAACCTCCCGCTCTCACTCATTGAGGAAATCAGCAAGCTCTCAGAACCCGCAATCCGTAACCTCGCAGCCTCACTCGGCCTCAAAGTCGTCTAGTTCTACCAGTGCAGGGGATTCCCATACCCCAAACTCCCCTGCTATTCACATTTGCAAAATTCAAACCTCAGTCGTAAAATTCACGCCGACATAAAATTTCATTAAGGAGGAATTTTATTGAGACGATTCACACGTTTCACATTCTGCGTGTTTCTGCTGTTAATCTTCACGGCGGGAACATGCCCGGCAGTAACAGTACCCGGCCATGACGGAACTCAGCTCGCACTGAGCCAGATTGGGGATCTAATCCGTCACGTTACGGGGCAGACTTCGGGGGACTTGTACCTCAGCAAGGACTCACTGTACATTTACGGTGTGCAGGCTTCTACTAATCAGGAACACGAGGATCTCTACTCGTTCAACACTGACGGCAGCAACAATAATCTGGCGACATTGACGAACACTATCGACACTCCCGCAGGGTCATTCGACTACCAGAGCGTCGCGGTCATCAACAGCTCAATGCTAAGAAGCGGCGACAAAGGAAAATTTCTGCTGAAATTCTTTGTGCCTGCTGAAGCTGATGACATGGGCAGAAAATTCGCCACTGAGTGTACGCGTATTACGAGTGATCCTGACGGCGGGAACCTGAAGATGGAGCAAGGCGGCTCTTACCACGTAGATGGTGGAGAGGCTGGCGTAATAACAGATAATCCGCTGATTGATGTGAAGGGAGGCATGACAGTAAAGGGCTATGACCGCGAAGTTACTGCATATCTCTTCAGGAACGGCAGAACAATCAATCTGTATCTGGGAGATGTAGACCTAAGCAGTCCCGGCGATGACTGGTACACAACATACGCGGAAAAGGCTGTTTCTGGCTCATGGACACCGGTTCTCACTTATCATGACGACAACTTGCCTAAAATGCTTGACGGAACAGTATATTTCCCGCTCAGCATGGCGGTCGGCGATTTCGACGGAGACGGCTACAAGAATGAGATTGCTGTAGCTTATTCGACCATAACATTAGCAGGGTACACAGTCCTCCAGATTACCCACACAACCGACGCTCCTGACTATTCCAGCTTCAATGTCAGCGTGTTAAAGAATGATGTAGTCGAAACGTACGGCGGCAACAACAGCTCAGGTCACGGCACTAATATGGACGGCCTGACCACCACGTATTCGCTCTGCACTGTTGCGGGTGATTTCGACGGGGACGGAAAGGATGAGTTTGCCGTAATCTACAGGGACACTTCGCCTAACACTGACACCGGTCAACTCGAGGGAACAAGGTTCAAAGGCTACACAGGAAAGATTCACGTCAAGACCTACAAGTGGGACGGAAGCGGTTTCCAGACTGATGAAGATTCCAGGGGATTTGATATTCTCCATACGACATATGATCAGAATCGATTTCTTGGATGGAGCGATATAGACGTTCCGCTGGGCGTGAAAGCCGCTGTTGGTGATTTTGACGGCGACGGGCATGATGACATAGCCGTCCTTCGAGTCATGCTTCAGTACACTGAAGAATACAACAACAAAGAATACGGCTACATAAATGGATACACTAATTTTGTGTTCGGCGCGTTCGTTGACTGGTACTCGTTCGATAATGGGAGCATCAAGCCGATATATCACGGGCATTCAAACGGGTCAAATCCTTGGAATTACGGCGACAACGCTAACGGCTGGGTAGGTATACGCGCAGGAGCTATGTGGAATATTCCGCATAAATATGTTGATGAGAAGTATTTTGATGATCTGGATAATGTCCGGAAGGATTATTTCCTTATACCTCTTACAGGAGAGGATAAGCCTTACCCGCTCATTGACCGCGAGTTTGACATCATCGCAGGGAAATTCACAGGCACAGTCGGAGCCGCAACGACACGAGACGACCTCGTCATCAAGTATCCTCAGTGGGCAGACGGGGACGGGAACAAGCTGAGGAGTCATGTTGCTCTCATGACAAACATACCGGGCGTATCGAACTGGGGGACTCAGGTCAGCGAGATTACAGCACTGACAGAACGCGACCACCTTCTTGCTTTTGCGAAGGCCGATTACGCGGAGGAGAGCGTAACGCTTGGCGACCCTGTGAAGACGGTTGACCGTTCAGATCTGGACTACACCGCGATACTCCAGATGATGCCTTACCACGTCGACAACATCAAGCCGGACGGTTCTGCGCTCACGGACAAGCCCCAGAATTTCACGCTCCTCATGGATACGAAGATTGAGTACAGCAACACGTCCACTAGCGCGGACAAGAGCAGCATGAGTTACGGCATGACCAGCACGGCGGAAACGATATTCGCGCTCGACAGCAGCCTTACACAGGGTGCGTCGAAAACGTTTCAGGGCATAAGGGGCATAACGTCAACATTCTTGGGTGAGACTCCTGCCGGGAAAAAGATTGAGACCGTCGGGAAATTCTGGGACAAGCTCAAGGACACCGTAACGACGACAACAAGCACGTCAAACCAAAACGAAAAAGGCTACATAATGTCGATAGCCACTCAGGCGAATTA
>JAFRSL010000038.1 GCA_017427625.1 Synergistaceae bacterium
TCATCAACGGTGTCTATCAGATGGTCGTGCTTTACCTCATGGGCTGGATAATCCCAATCACGAATCCTGCGCTGCTACTCTCACGTGGCTATGGAGTGAGAAACGCTGTCAGCCTTCTGGGAATACGCGGAATACTCGACAACCTCATTCCAGCGGTAATAACTGGAACACAGGGGGCGGGTCAATTCCTGAGCGTTCAGGGCGGAAATGCGTTCATTCTGATTCAGCTGCCATTCCTTGAGGGGACGATAAGGATTCCTCTTGCGACTCTGATTGTGATTGCACTGTTCTGCGTTTTCATCGTGTGGTTCAGGAAGACGAAGCTCGGACAGGACATGAGGGCAATCGGGCAGAGCCAAGCCGTTGCCGACAGCGCAGGAATCCCCGTCAACCGGACACGAATAATAGCAATCGTAATCTCGACTGTACTAGCTTGCTACGGACAGATCATCTACCTTCAGAACATGGGGACTCTGAACACTTACAACAGCCATGACCAGGCCGGAATGTTCTCGATTGCGGCGTTGCTGATTGGCGGTGCGAGCGTATCACGTGCGACGATTGCCAACGTTTTCGCAGGGGTAATACTCTTTCACCTGATGTTCATCGTTGCGCCTGTCGCTGGTAAAAATCTCATCGGTGATGCGCAGATAGGGGAATACTTCCGTGTCTTCGTGTCGTACGGGATCATTGCGATTGCGCTTGTGCTTCATGCGTGGAGGCGTAACAGAGAGCGTGAGGCTGCGAGGAGAAGTCTTCGCGGAAACAAGGGAGGCGAGTAACGATGACTGAGATTCTGAATGAATACTGGGAGATTGCGCGGACGTTCCTTGACACGTGGGGAATAAGCTACTGGCTTGCAGGATTGATTGTGATTCTTGCGGTGTGGCTGATTTTCTACATGCTTCGAGGGGTAAGGTTCTTCCGTTTCCTGATGAGGTGGTACCAGCGAATCATAGTTCTTGCGGGACTCATTGCGCTGGGATTCTGGCTGTTCTACATCGGAAGGGAACATCAGATTTTCCTCGACAACAAGGCTGTGAACGACTACAAGCCATTGGAGCAGGTCAACGTGAGCATTAACGGTGGTGAGGTGGCTGAATTGATGCCGCGAGACAGAGACATGAAGAAAGCTGTCGGGCCAGAGTTTGAGCTTAAAGCTGAGATTCTCGACGAGAAGGGTGAAATCGTGAACACGATAACGCGGACGGTCAAGGTAGGTTGCAGCAAGGACATAATGATTAGCCTGTCTATGCTTGCCGGAGGAGCTGAGGATTTCATACTGCCCTCGCCGAGATGATGAGAACATGAGCATACTGACAGAAGCGGCGATACGCGAGAAAATGAAACTGGCTACCCTGATGGACGATCCATTTGCGATGGAATTCTTCAGGGACAATATTCCTTGCACTCAGAAAATGTTGCGTGTAATTATGGACAGGGACGACCTTGTTGTGAGGAACGTTAAAGTCCAGTACGTAATGAAAGCAGCTGACGATTCGCGTTATGTAAGACTGGATATATATGCTGTCGACTCTGATAACCGTCATTATGACGTAGAGATTCAAGTTGGGCCGGAAGGAGCATTGCCTCAGAGAGCCAGATACAACAGCGCGATGATTGACGTGAATATCCTGAAGACTGGAGAGAATTACTCAGTCTTGAAGGAACGTGAGAGTATCGTAATCTTCATCACCGAGAAAGATGTATTAGGCGAGGAAGAGCCGATATACTTCATTGACCGCGTAATCAAGAAATCAGGAAAACCGTTCAATGACGGGTCGCACATAGTATATGTGAACGCATCTCATCAGGATTTAACCACAGCACTTGGGAGGCTTATGCACGATTTTCACTGTGTTAAGCCTGAGGAGATGACCGATTCTGTTTTTGCGAGGAAAGCGCGGGAAATGAAAGGAGATGAGGAAATGGGCGTATGGAAGGAAATAGAAGCTGAAATTGAATCCAGAGCTGAAGCCAGAACAAGCGAAAGCATAGCGCAGAATTTCATCAAGATGGGAACTATTGCACTCGATGAAATCGCTAAGGCCTGCGGGCTTACCCTTCAGCGAGTTCAGGAATTAGCCGCCGGGAAATAGAGGCTTCAACAAATACGGAGGGTCATCGGAACTATCTCATCAAAATACGCGCACGGATACCCCTATAGCTATGGGGAGGAAGTGCGCTAAATTACTTTACTTTTTCCTCTTCCTCTCTTAAAATATAAATACATAGCAATATGGGCGTTCTGTTGAAGAACGGATAACATACACAACGGTCTTAGAGCCGTTTTTAGGTTGGCAAGTTCCCTTTGTGCCGAGCGCATAAAAATTGTCAGACAGGCAGCGGAGGAGCAGGAGAAAAGCAATGTAAGCGGATAAGGTGTAACAGCCTTTACCAGATAGAGGCTAAAGTAAACTAGCCCCGGCGAATAAGGGTATTCTGGAGCGGTAGTATGCGTGTCCAGACGTTAGGCCACGTACCAAACTTCACCCAAAGCCCCCGCCTTTAGGCGTGTGGGTCGTTTACTCACTCCTCCTGCTCAACCTAACCAGCTTTTCACCGCCAATAACCGCAAACTGTTCCTCAAGAAGATCGATGAATCTCCGGCAATGATGATTCAAATATCTCTGACGGCTGTATATTACGTATAGTTTCAACATTACAGGTTTGCCCTTGAAAGAGAGCGGAAATATATTTACGTCATCGGCCATCTGATAGTGCCATCGCGCCATGTTCATGTGAGACGTGAAGCAGCCAGCTAATCCGGCGTTGCAGACAGGTGCCATTATCGTCGTGTATCCGGCCTTGAGGTAGACTTTCGGCTCGTATCCCGCATCATTGAAGCACTGTGCAATTTTCCGCCCCATTCGTCCCAACGGAGACACTATCAGGAATGGTAGCCTCGAAAAATCCTCAAGGTCAGCACCATTGACAGACTTCTCCCGCAGAATGTTCATGTCCTCGCCGTAATACTTGTACAGCAGCTTATCCGACACGCAGAAATATACAGGGTCTTCACATGTCGCCTTAACGTTCACTTTGAGCCTTCGGGCATCAGTGTCAACAGTAACAGCGAAGTCAACCTGATTCTTCTGCACTAGTATCTCCGAGTCATCACTTGTCCTGTCGATGATGTCGATTGTAACATTAGGGTACTCAGCCGAAAATTTTTCGAGAACGTTCGGAAGATAGTAGTTGAAACGCGGTGAGCTTGCGCTTATCGTGATTTCCCCCGTGTCGCTCTGCAATGTGTCAACAAGTATAGCCTTGAGATTGAGTTCTTCCTTATGGACTTTCTGCGCGAAACTTAGGACTTCCTTTCCCGCACTTGTGAGCTGAAGCGTAGGGTAACGGTAGAACAGCTTCGTCCCGTAATATGCCTCTAGCCTCGCTATGTGGTTGCTGAGTGTCTGCTGTGATATGTGAAGTCGTCCGGCCGTCCTCGTAATGTGCAAGTCCCTAGCTGTCTCCATGAAGTAATAAAGGCTGTCGAGTTCCAATTCTATCCCTCCCTGATTTTACAGTCAGTATATCAACAATCGTTAGCTTGTTTAAGTTTCTCGCAGGCTGAGTAATTGAGAGCGTAAAATTCTTCACGTTCCATCTTGTCCCGAAACATCAAGTCATACATTGCATCAATATTGCAGACTATAGGCCGTGAGTCATATATCGTGCATAAATTATTCTCGCGGTCAAGGTATATGCACGTACCTGTTCCGTCATCGAACGGCTCAAGCATCTTTATCCTTCTGATATTACGGCAACACAATCCACAGCAGTCGCACTTGAACATGGCCGAATGATCCTCCTAATTTTCACAATTGAATATACTGATTGCTGTATCACTGAGCCTCAGAATTCCGCATGAGGTTATTGCAAAGGGTATAGATGAATAACCCCGTCGTATCAACGTAAAGCGCGCTGACCTCGTCGGGGTATTCGATTTCATTCGGATAATATATTACTCAAAAGCCCGCTTCAACGCTTCAAGCCCCTCACACGCACGAGTCATGCTCACGATACAGATCGCGCTCTCTGATGTCGAGTTTATGATCTCGATGTTCACGTTCACAGACGCGAGTACACTGAACACTTTTGCAAGGACATGTGCTGAATCGGCAGGCGACTTCAAAGGCACCGTTATTGCCGCAACTTCCGACATGAACGAAACTCCCTGTCCCCCAACTCTCTCCGAAACCTCACGGCAAACCGGGATAACATCATCGAGTCTCCCCTTCGGAATCAGGAACGACAAATCCGAACGCCCCCCGCGCATCGTGTTTTGTGTTACCATGCTCACGCTCACTGAATGCTTCGAGAGTTCCCCGAAAATTTCAGCCGCTATTCCTGGAACGTTAGGCAGTCCCAAGAACACCACGTGCACACACTCATCATTAAACATTATTGAACTCATCGAGAATTTATCTCCCTTCAAAATTATTATGCGCTAATTTTACATTGCCTGTGTTAAAATTGCAGGTATCTTTCAATTTCGCAATAATATAATCGTTACGCTTGGAGGTCTTCAGTTGAGCATAATATACTTCTTGCTATGGGTAATCTTTAATGGCAGAATCACCGTCGAAATCGTAATCATCGGAGCGTTAATCTCATTCGTTCTCGACATATTCATTCGCAAAGTCCTCCGTCTCAATCTCACTGTCCGTAATCTCCTCAAGGCCGTGAGATTACTCCCTGACATTCTCCTCTACATGGTGGTGCTTCTTGTCGAGATAGTCCGCGCTAACTTCGCAATAACAAGGCTCGTCTTGGCACCTGAGATTGAGGTTGAACCTTGCCTCGTGAAGTTCAGGACACCGCTCAGGACTGAGGCCGCAAGAGTCGCGCTCGCAAACTCGATCACACTCACGCCGGGTACAATAACTGTGTCGCTTGACGGGAATGATCTTCTTGTCCACGCATTGAACCGGGAGATTGCGAAGGGGCTTGAGGGAAGCGTATTCGAGAGATTACTTTCAAGAATGGAGAGGATACTTCATGCCTAGTGTCGAAACTTTGAGGAGCTTTCTGCTTACAGGGAGCGTCGTATTTCTGTCGGCAACAATATTCTTCTGCCTAATGAGGGCAGCGTTGGGGCCGCGATATTCGGACAGGATAATTGCCGCGAACATAATCGGTACGAAAATTATCCTTCTCATCGCGGTATTGTCGCTCATAATCGGCGAGGGCTATCTTGCTGATATATGCCTGATTTACGCGGTGATAAGTTTCTTGTCGGTTGTAGTGCTGGCGAGGTCGGTCATTGAGAGGAAGGAAGGTTCAGAGGAATGATAAGGGTGATTATCGCGGGTATTCTGATGGTTTGGGGGCTGTTCGCTCTTGGGATTGCTACGGTGGGAATATTCAGGTTCTCGACGATGCTGAACAGGATTCACGTTGCTGCGAAATGCGATACTATGGGGGCATTGCTTGTGCTTTCGGGGCTGATAGTGCTTTCGGGGTGGACTGTGTTCTCGCTGAAGCTGGCACTGGTGATAGTGTTCCTGTGGCTTTGCAACCCTGCGGCGAGTCATTTGGTGGCAAGGGCTGAGGTGAAGACGAATCCCGAACTTGAGCGGATATGTGATTTCGTTGACCTTACGGAAGGAGATGAAAGCGATGATAATCGTTGAGTGGCTGCTTCTGCTGTTCCTGATAGTGTGCGCAATCGCGGTGTCAATCTCGAAGAACCTGCTGAACTCGGTGATAATCTTCATGAGCTACAGCCTCGTCATGGCCGTGATATGGGTATTGCTGAGGTCGCCGGATTTGGCGATTACGGAGGCGGCTGTGGGTGCGGGGGTTACGAGCGTGCTGTTCTTCTTGGCACTGAGGAAAATCGGGCAGATGGGACACAAAGACGAAGGGGAGAAGTGAACGGTGAGAAAGTAATGCGAAACATGGTAGACATAAACACTAACGAAGACCAAGCCTACATAGCAGCTCGTGCCGCCCTCAGAGAATTACAAAATGCAATGGAGGGCGAAGCTGAACGTGCAGGGCTTTACACAGAAGATGACGTTGTTGCTCTCGTAAAGGAAGTACGCGCAGAGCTGGCAGCAGAGAGATTACTTAACACGAAAGGAGAATCACAGACTTGAACATAGAGACATTCGTCGACAATGTGAGAACTATGCAGGGAGGAAAAGTAGAGATTCCCCCTGACGTTCAGAAGATTCTGGGAGTCAGTGAGGGAAGCAGAGTAACATTCATTGCAGATGGCGAGTATGTGAGAATCGTCAACCCAGCAATATACGCAATGAGAGAACTTCAGAAAGCGATGGAAGGTGCTGCAGAAGAAGTGGGCTGGAAATCAGATGACGATGTTGTGGAATACATTATGGAAATGCGGAGGAAGCAAGATGAGGGTATTTACTGACACAAATATCCTCATATCGTCAGCATTGTGGCCCAACAGCGTACCGGCAAGGGCATTCGATAAAGCAACATTACCGCCAAACAGAGGTGTAATATGCGAACAGAATTTAGACGAGCTGATACGAACATACTACAACAAGTTTCAAAACAGGCATTCAGCTATATCAAGATTTCTGTTCAAGATTTTCTTCTCGATGGAATTTATCCCTTTGCCCGAAGATTCCATAGGAAGTGAAAAATTAGTGCGTGATGTTAAAGATCGACCTCTCCTAAGAGCCGCCATTAATGCAGGAGTCGATATACTCCTAACAGGCGACAAGGATTTTCTGGAGTCAGGCATAACGAATCCCCGTATCATGAGCGCATCAGAGTTTCTAAAACTAGAACAGTAACATTAACACGAAAGGAGAATCACTATCTTGAACGAAGAACTTAAGCGTAGCGGGCCGGACGGCCTACGCGCAATCTGGCAATCTTTCTTCAACTGGGTAATGGGCATAGGCCCACGCCCAGAAAACGAAGTAATCCCCGAAGAACCGCCCCCCGATCTCCCATTCACTCAGAGACCGAAGGACAAATATTCACGCTTCCACGAGGCAACCCTGAAGGAGCGTTATTCACAGTGGGTCGAAATTCACGGCCTTCACATATTCTCGCTACTCTATGCCGGCCTCAGCGTCCTGACCTGCATCGTGATAGTCTCGCTTTTACTTGCAACTGTCGCAGAGCTTCCCCCGTTCGGGCACGAGCGAAACCCCGCCAACAACGAGGTAATCCGCCGTTACGTTGAACACGGAGGGCACGAGACGGGCGCGCAGAATATCGTCGCGGGACTAATCCTCGATTACAGGGCGTTCGACACTTTCGGCGAGTCGGCGGTTCTTTTCACGGCGGCTGTGAGCGTGTTGATGCTGCTGGGAGCTTCACGTCGCAACAAAACGGACGACGGGACTTCACCCCACACTGATGAGGCAGGACGTAACTTCTTACAGCGCGGGCCTCCAGAATTGAGCCTCCATGCTGTCAGGAGAGATGACGCAATTCTCCGAAGCGTCGCAACCCTCGCAATCCCCATAATCCTAATGATGGGCTGTGTCGTCGTCATCAACGGTCATCTTTCGCCGGGCGGAGGTTTTTCAGGAGGCGCAATCCTAAGTACAGCGTTGATACTCGCGGCTAATGCTTACGGCTTCGAGAAGGTTCACAGCTTCTTCAGCGAACGCACTTTCATCGTCTCAAGCTCAACCGCTCTCATGATTTACGCGCTCTCAAAAGGTTACTCATTCTTCACGGGCGCAAATCACATTCACTCCATCATTCCCAAAGGCACAATCGGCGACATTCTCAGCGCAGGTTTAATTCTTCCGTTGAATATCTGCGTCGGGTTAATCGTTGCCGGAACTTTGTACGGATTCTATGCCTTGTTTAGCGAGGGGGATATTTGACATGCTCGAAAAATTATTGCTCAACCATTACGAGGCCGCCGCTGTAATACTCTCAGGAATAGGACTCACTAACCTTCTTCTACAGCGCAATCTCATCAAGAAGATTATCGGTCTCAACATCATGGACACCGCCGTTTATCTCTTCCTCGCGGCAAAAGGATACGTTGAGGGGAGAGCCGCGCCCATTCTCATTGCTGACGGTGCGGGAGGCTGGCTTCGTTCGTCGGAACTCTACGTTAATCCCGTTCCCGCCGGGCTTGTCCTGACTGGTATCGTCGTGAGCGTGAGTGTTACGGCGTTCGCGCTTGCTTTGACCCTGAAAATCTACGAGAGCTACGGGACGTTGAACATCGACGAGGCACTCTTGAAGATGACACAGGAGCAGGAAGAAATCGAGGCCAGAATTGACGAGGCAGAAGAGGAAGTGTTGGCATGATAGGAATGTTCGCATACAATATCCCGTTCATCAGCATATTCCTGATGATGATTGCCGCGATTGTTACGCCGTTGCTCCCTAAACATGGCCGGATTCCCGAAAAACTGTCATGCTTCATGATTGGGATTGTCGGCGTGATGTCGGCATACTTGCTCTACGTTCTCACTGAGGGCGGGCAGAGTCTCAGCTTTAACTTTGCGATGGGACATTTCCCAGCCCCTTGGGGGAACGAGTTACGCGCCGGGCCGTTGGAGGCTGTATTGTCGCTCGTCTTCTGCGTGGCAATGCTCTTGTCGCTTACCGGAAATTTCTCATCAACTGCTGAGGACATTGCCCCCGCAAGGAGACAGATATTCTGTGTACTGGTCAACCTTCTCACAGCCTCGCTACTTGCGTTGACGTACACAAACGACCTTTTCACCGCCTACGTTTTCATTGAGATTAACACGATTGCCGCCTGTGCGATTGTCGCAGTCAAGGAAGGTCCGGAGACCTCACGCGCGGCACTACGCTATCTCGTCATGAGCCTTGTAGGTTCAGGACTTGTCATGATTGCGATATGCCTGCTGTACGACCTCACTGGTCATCTCCTCATGCAGAACATGCACGGGGCTATTCAGGTTCTCGTCGCAACAAAAAGCTACATGATGCCCCTGACAGTTTCACTCGCTCTAATCACCGCAGGACTAGCCATTAAGAGCGCACTCTATCCCTTCGCGTCATGGCTTCCCGATGCTCACGGTTCGTCGACAAACGCATCAAGCGCAATACTTTCCGGCCTCGTCCTGAAAGGCCACATCTTTACAATCATAAAGGTGTTCTACAGAGTTTACGGCCTCGACGTTATACACGTTCTGAGAATGGACACGGTGATATTCATTCTTGGGGTAACGGCCATGATTATGGGGTCGGTACACGCGCTTCGTCAAACCAACGTCAAGCGAATGATAGCATGGTCGAGCGTTGCACAGGTAGGATATATATTTCTCGGTGTCGGTCTGAACACGATAGCAGGAGTTGCCGCCGCATGTCTCCATATAATCGTTCACGCCTGCGTTAAGCCGATGTTATTCACCGCAGCCGGAGGACTCAGCAATGCCGCCGGACACAAGAAGGGACTTCACGCGCTGATGGGGACGTTCTACGTCAATGTGTGGGCAGGATTAGGACTGATTGCCGGAGCGTGTTCGATGATGGGCATTCCGGGATTCGCGGGGTTTGCGTCGAAGTTGAGCCTCACGCTTGCATCGTTCGATCATGGGACTGTAGTGTGGGCACTGTCGGCACTTGCAACAAGCTCGGTACTCAACGCGCTTTATTACGTTCCTGCGGTCATCGTGGTATTGACGCACAATAAGGACGCTCAAAAGAATTTCACCGCACACGCCCCCACATTGTCATACAAAATCTCAATGTGCGTATTCCTCGCGCTGAATTTCTATCTCGGACTATTCTGCGTCCCGTTGCTCAGGCTGATTACACGGGGGGTGAACGTACTATGATTAGCAACACACTGTTGACGCTTGCGCCGATACTCTTCCCGATAATTGCGGGGTTTGCGTTATTCTCACGGCCAATCTTCGAGGACAGACACATTTACGTGGGCGTTATGACGTTCGCAACATCGGCAATAACATTCTTCGCGGCATTCATGACGAGCGAGGAGCTTATAACGTTGTGGCGGATCACTGACACGCTCTCAATCGCTTTCAGGCTGGATTACCCTGCGAGGGCGTTCTCGTGCTTGGTTGCGTTCGTTTGGCCGCTGGTTACGATTTACGCGTTCGAGTATTTGAGACGGAGGCCGCCTGTCGATAGGTTCTATGCGTTCTTTCTGTCAACATTTGGAATACTAATCGGCGTTGCTTGCGCTGGGAACCTTCTGACTCTGTACCTCTTCTATGAGCTGATGACGTTCATGACCCTGCCTCTCGTAATGCACTCACAGAAACGCGAGTCGATACGCGCGACAATCTCGTACTTGCTATATTCGCTTACAGGTGCGGCCATGGCATTGGGAGGGTTCTTCTTCTTCCAAGTCTACGGAGTCTCGATGGAGTTCACGCCCGGCGGAGTCCTCGACATGGCACGAATAACCGCCAACAAAAGCGAGGGAATGATACTGACTGTAACATTCCTGACACTCGTCGGCTTCGGCGCAAAGGCTGGAATTGTCCCGTTACATGCGTGGCTTCCGACAGCACACCCCCAAGCCCCCACACCTGCGAGCGCGGTACTCTCCGGCTTAATCACAAAAGCTGGAGTAATCGCAATGTTCAGAGTCGTTTACTACGTTGTTGGCGATGATTTTCTGCGCGGAACGTGGGTACAAACTGCGCTAATCTGCATGGCACTACTGACGATATTCACGGGGTCGATGATGGCATACATTGAGCCGCACTTGAAGAAGCGTATTGCGTGGTCATCGGTGAGTCAGGTCTCATACGTCGTGTTTGCGATGATGCTCCTCACGCCTGACGGTATACGCGGAGCGGTGCTTCAGATTGCTGCTCATGCGATGGCTAAGAGCTGCCTATTCCTCAGCGCGGGTGTCGTAATATACTTCACGCTTCAGGGTGCGAACTACCACTATGCTGACCAGCTTCGAGGTGTCGGCAAAGAACTTCCAATCACGATGACATGCTTTGCGCTTGCGTCGGTGTCGCTGATTGGGCTTCCTGTTACTGGAGGCTTCACAGCGAAATGGTACATGGCCGCCGGAGCGTTGGGACTCGGTGGGCTGGGAATGTTCGGGATTGTGATTCTAATGGTGAGCGCGCTGTTGACAGCAGGGTACTTGCTTCCGATTGTTACAGATGCTTTCTTTCCGGGCGACGATTACGATTATTCCAGCGTTTTGCCGTTCAAGATGCTTCCGCTGAAGATGCTCATTCCGCTCCTGTTACTGAGTGCCGGAACTATTTTGACGGGAGTATTCGGCGGGACGATCATCGAGTTCGTGAACACTAGACTCATTCCCGCGTTAATGTAAAAATTTTCCCCCTCGCCGTAATGGTAAGGGGGATTTCTTCTGACTATAGTACGTCCCTGATCACACCTTTGAGAATTTCCGCGCTCTCACGGAGTTTTCTCTGTTCGTCAACGCTCAATCTAACGGGAATAAGCGTCTCTACTCCGTCCTTGCCGACGATAGCGGGCATACTCAGTGCGACATCTTCAACGCCATAAACGTCCTCCATCAAACTCGAAACAGCAAGCACCGATTTCTCATCGCGGATTATAGCCTCGCAGATTCTTTTCACTGACATCGCAATGCCGTAATACGTCGCGTGTTTCCGCTTGATTATCTCGTACGCGCTGTCCCTTACGTCAGCCTCTATCTTTTTCTGGGCGTCCTCAAAATGTGAATGCCCTCTCATCTTGCAGAAGTCATAGAGCGGTACACCTGAGACGTTAGCGCTTGACCACGCCGCAAACTCGCTGTCCCCGTGTTCACCGATGATGTAGGCGTGAATGCTCCTGCTGTCAACACCAAGATGCTCGCTGAGGAGATATTTGAGCCTTGCGGTGTCAAGGACAGTCCCTGAACCTATCACGCGACTCGACGGAAGCCCTGAATATTTCACCGCCGTATACGTGAGAATGTCTACAGGGTTCGCAACGATTAAGAGAATGCCCTTGTACTTTCGCTTTGAGATTTCGGGCATTATCGACTTGAAGATTGCGACATTCTTCTTCACGAGGTCAAGGCGTGTCTCACCGGGCTTCTGGTTCGCGCCTGCCGTAACAACAATTATCGCAGCGTCCGTAACATCATCGTAATCGCCCGCGTAAATCTTCATGGGGCGTGCAAGCGGCATTCCGTGTGAGATGTCAAGTGC
This sequence comes from Synergistaceae bacterium, assembly GCA_017427625.1. Classification (GTDB taxonomy): domain Bacteria; phylum Synergistota; class Synergistia; order Synergistales; family Aminobacteriaceae; genus JAFUXM01. The sequence goes on from JAFRSL010000038.1 coordinate 12,105, forward strand.
CTCGCCTTCAGCACGCTCACGGTCAGCGTCAATCAAAACCATCTCCGAGAACAGCCCGCTCATCATGAGTGCAAACGCGCTCGAACTCCCAACAAATCCGCAGCCTACTACTGCAACTTTCCGTAAATTCAACATAGCTCTTTACCTCCGTTTACTTCAAGCTATCGACAACTATTCTACTATTTTTGTGAGACATGAAGTCAAGAACTTCTGCTAGACCCGGCTCGTTTTCAATGTGAAGATCAAGCGCACACAAACGCCATACTTTCCCTGAATTATCAACGGCGCGGAGCTGTTTGCTGCGCTCAATATCGTTGGCCTCAACAGTGTACAGGAAAAGCCGGCAAATATCGGTGTACCTGAGTACCGAGCAGCATCTTTTTCCGAATACATACTTGCTTCCCAAACGTATACGGTCATTCAAGAAAGGCTGTGCCGATGAAAAGTCATATACTGCATCGTTATATATGCCGTTATCCTTGAGAAAATTTATCATCTTCCTGTCCTCCAAGAATGGAGTGAACGCAGCCCACCCCAAGAATAACCCCACAGATAGAATGAATAGTACCAGAAGCATATTTTCACCGCTAGACATTCCGCGCAGTGCCATTGAAATAGCAATAACTGAGATGATGAGATCAGTAAGAACA
>JAFRSL010000039.1 GCA_017427625.1 Synergistaceae bacterium
GATTAGTCCGCACTCATGACGGGAAAATCACAGAGCATGTCCGCGCAAAATGCTCACAGGGGACTCGCGTTCAGGTCTCTGATTTGTTTTCAGGATTACCAGCCCGCCGAAAATTCCTCAAGAGCGCATCAGGTGAACTCAGAAGAGCCGCCGTTTTCTTACGCGAATATTCAGTCTGCAATCCATCAGTGTCATTCTTCCTTGAACATGACGGAAAAGAGATATTCAGCACTGACGGTTCAGGTGAAAGAAAGAGAGTCCTCGCTAAAATTTGGCCAGAGGGCGCGGAGATTCAGACTGTCAACATCAAAGGCGAACATCTCAACCTCGAATGCTGGTTTCAATCGAGGGCGGGAATATCTGGACGAGGTGATGTAATGTCCTTCGTGAACGGCCGGGCAGTCAATGACCCCGTGATAAAGTCAGCTGTTGCTACTGCCGCTCGTGAACTTGCGGGAAACTGGGCGTTGTTCTTCACGCTTGAGCCTTCACTCGTCGATGTCAATATTCACCCCGCAAAAGCTGAGGTTAGATTCCGTTACCCCGACGAGATTTATTCTTCACTTCACAACGCCGTTAAACGTCTAGGAAGTCCGGGCTATATTCCAGAAATCACAGCTCGAAACGTAACTGAACCAGTCAGAATTTCCCCGTCCCCAAAAACATCATCGCCATCATCATCACGTTCAGGCTGGAACTTCCGCGATGCACCTACAGAGCTTCCGAGAACTAACCGCATAGTTGAGGCAAGGCAGGTTGACCTTTTTGCTGACTTTGAGGCTGAAACTCAAGAGCCTTCGGTAAACTTCATGGGGCAAAATTCTGGGGGCTATCTGGTTTACGATACGCCGGAAGGTTTGACGCTTGTTGACCCTCACGCTGCACACGAGAGAATCAACTACGAGCGAATAAAGTCGTCAGCAGAGAAATCGCAGAATGTCCAGAAATTGCTGGTGCCTGTGATTTTGCACCCTACTCTTGCGATTGAGACCGCTGAATTTGAGACGGCTCTGATGGATTCGGGCTTTGAGTTCGGGAACACTGAAGCTGGTATTGAGATTAGGGCAGTTCCGGCGATTGGGAGCGTTGAGTTTGAACCTGAGGCATTATTGCGGGCTTCGCTTCGTGCGCTGAAGAATAATCATGACGGCGATACTAGAAATATTTTGTGGCGGACTTGGGCAACTATGGCGTGCAAGGCATCAGTGAAACTCACCACAAAGCTCGCACGAGATGAGGCGCTGGCACTGTGGCGCGAGCTTCATGAATGTGAACAGCCCTATGTGTGTCCTCATGGCAGGCCTGTCATGATTGAGCTGAAGAACGAGGATTTATTGAGGCGTTTCGGGAGGGAATGAACTCAGCTCTATGCTCTGCTGTTGAGAAACAAATTCTCACTTACGCTTTAGCCTCCGAAAAATGGCGTTTCATGAAGTCGATGAAAGTCCGCGAAATATTATTGAGATAGCTTCCCTTTTTGTACACGGCAACCAAGTCCCAAACCAGAATTTGCGGCTCTGTCATGAGGAACGTTACCCTCCCTTCACGCCTGCAGATCTTTGCGCCTTCCTCTGGAACAAACGTACACGCTATTCCTTCGGCGACGAGGTTAATCGCTGTCGTCAGGTTGTCGGTGTCAAAGAGAATGATGGGGTCGACGTGATTTTTTGCGAAGAAGCTCTCGACCTCGTAAGTGAGATTTTGGCCGGGCTTAGTGATGATGAGGGGGATTTGCGAGAATATATCGAGGCCTGCGGAGTTCTTGCCGTTCAAGGAGAGGACGTAGGGGTGATTTGACGGGACGGCGAGAAATATTCTTTCTTCAAGGAGGGTCTCGTAGAAAAGTTCGCCGAAGTTTGCGCTTCGTGGCATGGGGGCAACGGCGATGTCAATCATATTATTCATTAGTGCCCTCTGAAGTCTGTTGAACCTTCCCTCGAAAAGCTCAATCTTAATGTTGGGGTACTCACTGTTGAACTCAGGGTAAATGTCAGGAAGAAGGCACGCTCCCCGCCACAGAGTTACGCCGAGTTTCAGGCGGCCGCTTGTCTGGTTCTGAATGTCGGAAATCTCGTTTTGAATGTTTCTATTCATGTCTCTCAATTTCAGCGCGTACTGGTAGTATCTTTCACCCGTATATGTCAGCTTCATAGGCGATGATTTACGGTCGAAAAGTTTCGCATCAAGACTCCTTTCGAGCCTCCTTATGTATTGGCTCAATGACGGCTGTGAAACTATAAGTTCCTCCGCTGCTTTCGTGAGGCTTCCGCATTCTACTATCTTCAGGAAGTAATCAGGATTAAGCGTCTGCATATTATCACCTTCATACTATAACTTTTACACTATATTATACATGGTTGTAAAAGACTTTGTTTATTATTAGTTTTCATCATATTATTTCATCACTTCGCTTTTCAACGTAAGCATAATTAAAACATTATCAGGAGGGATTTTTTTCATGAACGCCGCTGTTACTACACTCGTAATTCTAGCTGTAATGACTGTCCTTTTCGTAGTAGGGACAATCCCGCTCGGCCTCGTCTCAATGGCCGGCGCAATACTCCTCGCGTGTCTTGGAGTTATCACGAAAGCCGATGTATTCTCCGCATTCTCAGGGGGAACAATCGTACTTCTCGGCGCAATGATGATGGTGGGTCAGGCACTGTTCCACACTGGAGTTGCCGACAAGCTCGCCGAAATCATGGTGAAGATCACAGGTACAACCGAGAACGGAATAATCCTCGCAACCGTCAGCGTCGCGCTTCTTCTCTCGTCAATATGCTCTGGTGTCGGTGTCGTCGCAATGATGCTCCCCATAGTTATCGCTATGAGCATGAAGGCCGGTGTCTCAGTTTCGAGGCAGCTAATCCCGCTTTCATTCGCGGCATCTGTGGGCTGCAACCTGACTCTCATAGGCGCGGCAAGCAACGTCAGCACCGCAGGACTCATTGAGGACATGGGGATAAAGTTCCTGACTTTCTTCGAGCTTGGAAAGGTTGGACTTCCTCTCTGCATCGCGTTCCTTCTCTACTTCCTCACAATCGGAAAGAAGCTCCTCACTCCCGGCGACACTTCCGACAAAGCATACCTTGAGGAGTATACGAAGCGTGAACCCGGCAAGAAATTCGACAACGTTAAAGGCGGAATTTGTATCACCGTTCTAATCTGCATACTCGTTGCTATGGTCTTCGCAAATTCTCAGTGGCCCATGTACTTCATCGCGGCAATCGGCTGTGTCATTCTGATTGCTACGGGCTGCCTCTCGGAAGCTCAGGCTATGAGGGCTGTCGACTGGCCAACACTCTTCATCGTCGGCGGAATGAGCGCGGTCTCAAAAGCTATGTCAGTCAGCGGTGCAGGAAAGATGATTACGGACTTTGTCGTCTCAATGTTAGGCACAAGCCCCAACAAAATGATGTTCCTCGCGTTCGTGTTCCTCGTTACAATGCTGTTGACCAACATGATGATGAACACTTCAACCGTCGTCCTCGTTACTCCCCTGTTCGTCCCCATAGCTGTCGCAATGAATATCAATCCCGTAGCAATCGGCGTGGCAATCTGCATAGCAGCATCAGCACCTTTCCTCACTCCAGTAGGCTCTGGGACTAACACCCTTTGCATAAGGCCCGGAAATCTCGGCTTCAGGGACTTCTTCGTTCCCGGCTTCGGATTGAGCGTCCTCACGATGGCCGTATCACTCGTCTTGATACCCATCTTCTGGCCGCTGTAAACATCACATTCAAAGGAGGAATATGAATCATGAAAGCAGTAGTTGTTGACAAGGATTACGGAAGCGCAACACCCGAAGAACTTGAAACCGTGAGAAAGGCGTTTGCTGAGGCAGGAATTGAGCTTGAGGCAAGACACTTCAATACTGAGGACGAAATCATAGAGGGCTGCAAGGGAGCAATAGCAATTCTCGGAACAGGAAATCCACCGATAACACGCAAAGTTATGGCGGCACTTCCTGAGCTGAAGTTCGTACAGCGTTTCGGAGTTGGCGTGAACTCAATCGACCTCGACGCGGCGGCTGAGATGGGGAAAATTATCCTCAACATTCCCGGCTTCTGCGCTAAGGAACTCGCTGACCTTGCGGCGGCAATGATTATGGGTCTCATAAGGAACACAGTCTATTATGACCGCGAAATCCGAAAAGGCGGCTGGCCTAAATGCACGTATCTCCTTCCGCCTGACGTTAGGACTTTGACGCTCGGACTTTACGGTTTCGGCGCGGCTGGCCAGAACCTCTGGAAGATTATGCACGGCGGTTTCGGAATGAAGACAATCGCCTGCGATCCGTATCTTCCCGACAGCGTGAAGGCAAACTTCCCGGATATTGAGTTTGTTGACTTTGATGAACTCGTGAGACGTAGCGACATAGTATCAATACACGTTGGCCTCACCGATGAGACGCGACACATCTTCAACGCCGAGACGTTCAAGAAGATGAAAAACACCGCAATGATAATCAACACGGCACGCGGTCCAATCATCGACCAGAAAGCTCTTGCTGAGGCTCTCAGAACGGGCGAGATACTTTACGCAGGGCTTGACACGGTTGAGGTCGAACCGATTGAACCTGACGATCCATTGCTGAAGATGGACAACGTAATTCTCAGCGCACATTGCGGGTCTTACGGCATCGGTGCAAAGAGGACGCAGATTGAGACGGTTTGCAAACTAATTCCGCAGGCTGTGAAGTCTGGGACAATTCCGGCTCGTAACGTTGCGAACAGAGCGGTAACAGGAAAAATCACTGGGTACAAATTCATATAGGAGGCTGGAAAAATGAGCATAGGTTGCAGAATAATCAGGGACTTCAAGAGGCCGGACAAGAAACTCGTTGACAGGTTCATCGGAATGCCGGTTGCTAACATCGACGACAACATGAGCCGCATCGCCGCAGTAAGCTCCGCGATAAAGCCGGTCGGTTACAAGGGTCAGCTTCTCGGAGTTGCGTTCACAATAAGGGTGCCGCAGGGCGACAATTTGATGTTCCACGCGGCAATGGACTTGGCGAAACCGGGCGACATCTTCATGATTGACGCGGGAGGCTTCGAGGACAGGGCGATTTTCGGCGAACTCATGGCAACTTACTGCCGTGAAAGAGGCGTCAGGGGGATCGTTGTTGACGGGGCAATCAGGGATTACGGCGGACTCGCGGCGATGGAGAACTTCAGGGTCTACGCGAGAGCTGCGACACCGAACGGACCATATAAGAACGGTCCCGGCGAGATTAACGTCCCTGTCGTAATCGGCGGAAAGATTGTCCATCCGGGCGACATCATTGTTGGCGACGACGACGGAGTTATGATAATCAGCCCCGAAGTTGCGGACGAGATTGCTGACGAGACAATAAGGGTTCAGAACAAAGAGGCTGACATCATGAAGCACATACTTGAGGACAAGACATATATACGTCCTTGGGTTGACGAGAAGCTGAAGGAGATCGGCTGTTCGTTCGAGTAGAGAGTTAGGAAAAACTTTCGGGCTTCCCTGAGACATGGGAAGCTTTTTTCTTGCCCGAATATATAGTAAACTACCGCCACTTATAGAAGTAGCAGCTTCCTGAGCGTAGCGCGCGAAGCAACTCAACAAAGACTACGCTACAGTCCGATGTTTTGGCTGGAGTCGTCTTATACACTCTCCATAGGCGTAAATTCCCGTAGTCCATACGGTACATTATTTTCTTTTATCTGAATTCAGGCACTTGGTTTTCGTCTCCTGAGTTACGTTATTCTGAGTGTAGTTGCTCACTTTTATTTTTAGAACATTTTACCACAAAAATATAATAACTTACTATAGAAGCGGGAGACTTCTTGCGCGTTGTATTAAATAATGACGGAATTTTTGGAAAGCGTATTTCTACGTGAAAAAAGTTTACCCTCCCGGCATTTAACAGAGAGGGCATAGGTTGCTAGTTATTCTTGACGATGTTCATAACTACTTCGCGTAGTTCGTCGTCATCGAGGGCAAGCTGAATATTCGCGCTAAGCCAGCCCTTTTGTGTTCCGCAGTCAAACCTTCGGCCATGATAAACGACTCCCCAAACAGGCTCGGTCTTCGCAAGTTCACGTATGGCGTCCGTGAGCTGTATCTCTCCTCCCGCGCCCGCCTGCTGTGTGTGAAGGAACGTGAAAATCTCCGGCGAAAGTACATACCTTCCCATTATCGCGTAACGTGAGGGAGCGTCCGAAAGCTTGGGCTTCTCCACCATGTCATTGACCCTGAATATTCCCGGTTCAAATTCCTCGCCCGCAACAATCCCGTAGCGCGATACGTCCTTGTCCTCGACATGCTCAAGTGCAATTACGCTTCCTCCAAGCCTTTCATGAACTTTCACCAACTGGGACAGCACTGGCTCATCTCCAACGAATACATCATCAGGAAGGATCACTCCGAAGTACTCATCCTTGCAGACAGGTTCACCGCATAGTACCGCATGGCCAAGCCCCAAAGGCTCACGCTGACGGATATACATTATTTCAGCCATTTCGGAGATTCGTATCATCTTGTAGTAGAGTTCGAGTTTCCCTCGCTTCTTCAAGATGTCCTCAAGCTCGAATGAACGGTCAAAGTA
>JAFRSL010000040.1 GCA_017427625.1 Synergistaceae bacterium
CCGCCGTTCCATGATGCTGACCACGTATATATGCTCAATGCCTCCGCGACACTAAGGCCATGACTCACGAAATCGCTTATCGTTTTTACGGGTGATGTCAGAGATTGGCCGCTTCCTGCTGAGATTACGAGTCCGTTCTGGAATGCCTCGTGAATGAAATCGTCCTCATTCCCCGCGATCACGATTCCTCCAAGACCGAGAAGCCTCATTCTTTCGATGAGATTCCCCGCGATGTTCCTGATTACGTGGCGTGAGTTTTTACGTGAACGCTTTATGACGCGCTCAAGGGCGTTGAGGCAGGACTTGCTGTTGTCGCTGATTACCTGACAGCCGGACAAGTGCGCAGCGTAGATCATGCTCTTCTGGATCTGCTGCTCAAGACCGCCGTCAACAATAATTCCACCGAGCCTGCAAAATGGAAGACCGTCCCCCGTTCTCAGTCCCTCCGAAAGAAAGTCATTGAGCGTAACCAAGTCATCAAAACCGAAATTGCACCTGAGCCGGAACGTCAGCGACTCATACGCATCGTTGAAGAATATATCCCACAATCTTTTAGCGTCCCCATAAAAGTCCGACCATATCTCCGTTATACCGAGTGCGTTGACTTTTGGAGCGTAAGTTTTTGCGAGGTGAAGAATGTCCTCTTCGCTCAAATCCGGAAGATGCTGCGTGAACTCATCAAGCTCAACGTTATCCTGAGGCATGTTAAACGCGTTCATGGCCGGAGTGTTGAGGACAGCGTGGCTTCTCTTCGCGTCAATAACGGCGCATGGCATGGCCGGGATTACAGCGTCAAGGTCATCGCGTGAGATTATGATTTCGTCAGGAAGGCTGTCGGCAATGTACCATTCTCTGAGCGGCTTGGGGTTTGCGCGGGAATACGTGGTCAAGAGTTCGGACATTTCGCGGACTGAGTGAACGTTGGAGAGGTTTAGGCGTTCCTGAACTTCTGCCCATGAAAGAAAGTCAAGGCATGTATCACAGAAGCCGGGCAATACAGTTCTTCCGTGAATGTCTATGATTTTACCGTCAAAGCTGCTACTTTCGTCATCAACAGAGACAATCCGGCCATGCTCGAATGTAATGTTGGACGCTGTACCTGACTGAGTATGAATCCTTCCGTTTATGAGTGAAATTTTCTCGTCTTGGGTCTGCAATAAGCAACTCCCCCTTAGTTGAATATAGCAAAGCCCGCCATATTTCAGGCAGGCTGAATGTTAATACAAACCGCTATGCTTCTGACCGATCCCGAAAATCTGGAGCGATGACTCCATGAGTTCGTTCTGCTGTCTTACGAGCCACGAACCGACGGCCATCTGAACTTTTGCCTGGCTGAAGTCCATTGAGGCTTGTGCAATGCTCATTGGGTCAGCACCGCTCTCGAGGACTTTTGCGCTTGCGGCGTTTGCTGTGTTGAGGCCGGACTGCATCAATTCGAGGCCGTTCTTTCCGAGCGTGTCAAAACTCTTGAAGTTAATCATGACTATTCCTCCTTGTTTCATTGATGTGGTATATTGTAGCAGAAGAGGAGGTATTATTCTCATGAAGAAGTTTATGGCAATCTTAGTAGTTCTGTTATTAGCGGCAGTATCATTTGCGGAGGAAGGCTTCACTGTCTCGGAGATAACCCCGGAGATATTCGCGCGTATTCAAGGTAAGTCGTACAAGGACAACTGCCCGATCCCGCTCGAAGACCTGCGGTATTTGCGTGTTCTCCACAAGGACATCAACGGTGAAACTCACGAAGGCGAAATGGTCTGCAGCGTTCACATAGCTTCTGACGTTCTCGAAATCTTCAAGGCACTCTATGAGGCTGGGTATCCGATTGAGAGGGTGAGGCTTGTCGATGAGTATGATGCTGACGATGAGACATCAATGAGGGACAATAACTCGTCATGCTTCAACTTCCGCTTCATAACGCACTCAACGAAAATCTCAAAGCACGGGCTTGGATTGGCAGTCGACATAAACACGCTGTATAATCCATACGTAAAGGAGACGAAGGACGGAAGGATACTCGAACCCGCAACCGCCGGAGAATATGTTGACCGTACAAAGAGCTTCCCGTACAAGATTGAGAAGGGCGATTTGTGCTACAGGCTGTTCATTGAGCGTGGCTTTGAGTGGGGCGGAGAATGGAAGAGCTTAAAGGATTACCAGCACTTTGAGGTATCCGACGAGAGAGCAAGGGAACTTTACCCGGATTACAGATAGGAGGAATTTTACAATGGAGACAAGAGTAGCAGTAATGAGCATAATAGTTGAGAACACGAAATCGATCGAGGCGTTGAACGCGACGCTTCACGAGTACCGTGACTGCGTGATCGGGAGAATGGGGCTTCCCTACCGTCCGAAGAACATCAACATAATCAGCATAGCATTGGATGCACCGCAGGACGTGATCTCGGCGTTGTCGGGGAAAATCGGCAACCTTGACGGAGTAAGCGTAACGATAGCGTTCTCGAAGTGAGGGAACTAATCACAAAGCTCTCGGAGACTCATTCGCTCAGTGTCGAGGAGTACGAAGCGTTAATCAGCAACCACACCGACGAGGACACGCGGCTTTTGCGGACTCTTGCGGTTGAAGCCAGGCGGAAGATTTACGGGAACGCTGTGTATGTTCGTGGGCTGATTGAAATCTCGAACATCTGCCGAAATGACTGCTATTACTGCGGCATCAGACGAAGCAACACGGAATGTGAACGCTACAGGCTGACACGCGATGAGATTCTCGAATGTGCTGACGAGGGCTACGGGCTTGGATTTCGGACGTTCGTGCTTCAGGGCGGTGAGGACTTGTATTTCAGCGATGACGTTTTGGGCGGAATCGTTAGGGACATCAAGACTCATCACCCTGACTGTGTTGTAACTCTCTCAATGGGCGAGAGGAGCTGCGAGAGCTACAAGTTCCTTCGGGAATGCGGGGCTGACAGGTACTTGCTTCGGCATGAGACTGCTGACCCTGAGCATTACGCGAGGCTTCACCCTTCGGCCATGTCGTATGGTCATCGCATGAATTGCCTCCGAGAATTGCGGGAACTTGGGTATCAGGTTGGGTGCGGATTCATGGTTGGGAGTCCGTATCAGACTGCGAGGAATCTTGCGGAGGATTTGAAGTTCATCGAGGATTTCAAGCCTGAGATGTGCGGGATTGGGCCGTTCATTCCGCATAAGGATACGCCGTTCAGGGATTTCCCCGCCGGAACTGCAGAGATGACGTGCTATCTTCTCTCGGTGATACGGTTGATTCACCCGCCTGTTCTTCTTCCCGCAACGACAGCTCTCGGGACGATTA
>JAFRSL010000041.1 GCA_017427625.1 Synergistaceae bacterium
AGACTCCTCAATGAATGGCTGAGGCTGAGATTCGGTGTCTCTGACGACAGGACAGGCCCGATACTCCTCACGATGCCCGCGAACATGATCAAGAACTCCGGGATTATCCCCGACATTGACGGTCTCGAATCCGCAAAGAAAGCCGGACTGAGAATATATTACCGCCCCGCACCGTCGCCCGGACATCTTTCCGACAAAGCAGCCTTGATGCTCAGGAAGGTACATGAGAAGTATCACGTCGATGTCTTCACGCCCTCAGGGGAATACGTCTCAGGATACCCTGATGTCAGTGCATTGGCCAACGCTTCCCGCGAGCTTGGAATACCAGTCGCAAAAGTTGAGTTCTCGAAGCAGGTCGGTGAACCCCAGCTGAACGCCCTGATCTCGCCGAACATACTCTCACTTCACAGCGTAACGAACGAGGAGATGACATCACGGAGGATCTCACGCCCCGCGTTACGCGACAGAATGATTCGCGCCGCAGTTGAACGCTCGGTGAGGCTCTTGCTTTACCGTACAGCACCGATGAACACAGCGAGCTTCAAATTCTCGGATTACGCGGAGGAAGTGAGGCTATTGGGCGAGGCTCTGAAATCTCACGGCTTCAGTCTCGCATGGCCTGATTCAGTCTATGCGGAGTGGAATCTTTCACCCAACATCTTCGCGGCTCTAGCAATGTCGGCGGTGATGGTGTTCTGCGTCTACAGCTACCTCGTGAGAATGGGAATGTCATCATCACGAAAAGTGTCGGCAATTTTCGCGGCTGGCGGGGCGATTCTTGCTGTCATCATGCTGAAGGTCGCTATAGTTGCGAGGATTGCGGGTGCGTTGACTGCGCCGATGATAGCGGTTGAGGCTTCGTTGCTTGCTATGGACGAGGCGAGGAATAGGCGGATAATTCCGGCGTTTGTCTTCGTCGTAACGGGCGGGCTTGCTCTTGCGTCGTTCTTCAGCGTGACTGACTTCATGCTCAGGCTTCGTACATTCTCCGGCGTAAAGCTGACACTGATGCTCCCTCCCATACTCGTATTGCTCCACGACCTCAAGAACCGCGTACACCCTGAGTCGCTGATAGAGTTTCTCTCACGTCCTCCGTTGTGGGGGGAGATAATGCTTTACGGTGCATTGCTGGGAGCGATAGGCTTTGCGGTTTTGAGGAGCGACAACGTTGCCGACATCTCACAGCTTGAGACGAACATGCGGGAGTCCCTTGAACACTTGCTGATTGCGCGCCCGCGAACACGTGAGGTTCTTGTGGGTTACCCATCATTGCTCCTTTGGGGCTTCCTCGTCCGTAACGGATACTTCGCTAGATACAGGGAGATATTCAGGATCGGTACGGTTCTGGGATTCTCGTCGGTAATCAATAGCTTCTGCCACTTCCACACGCCTATGATGCTGATATTGCTCCGTGAGTTCAACGGACTATGGACGGGGCTTTTGATAGGGCTGGTCATAGTGTGCGTGATAAAGTTCGTCGTGATACCGATATTGAGGCTGATACGTCCGGTGATAAGCTGATGAGGCGATACAGTGCCGCGCTTCTTGGGTATTATGGCTTCGGGAATTTGGGCGATGAGCTTCTTCTTGAGGCGTGTATAAACATTCTCAACGAGTGCGGGATTGAACGGAATCGCGTCGTCGTTTTGTCGAATGATCCTGACAGAACGGCGCGTGAATTTCGTGTTGACGCTGTGAACAGGTGGAGCCTCCGTGAAATCGTGAGGACGTTCCGCAAGAGTGAGAGGCTGATTTTCGGGGGCGGCGGAATCTTTCAGGACAGTTCGAGCGTTAAGTCTTGCGCGTGGTACTGGGGGATTACGAGGCTTGCGCGGGCTATGGGCGTGAAGGTTTACGCTGTCGGTCAGTCTGTAGGGCCGCTCACTTCGGGAATATCGAGGATCTTTGCGGGCGACGCACTGAGGCATTGCGGGGGTATTCACGTAAGGGACGAGAAATCATTGAGGCTTGCTGAGAGTCTGGGCTGTAAGAACGTTGTGAAGGGCAGCGATTTGGTGTTGACGCTGAAGCCTGAGAACGTAACTTCACGCGGTGAAAGAATGCTCGTGAACCTCCGGCCATATCCCGAAATGGAACGTTACGCGGAAATCTTGAGACCTCATATTGACTCTGACGCTTTGGGGGTCGCAATGTCGCCGGAAGACGAGGAGGCATTGGTGAGGCTAGGGCTTCATGAGATTGTGAGAGTTGGAAATTTTCGCGAGGCTTCGGAATTGTGGTCGTCAGCAAAATGCGCTGTCGGAATGAGGCTTCACTTCGGGGTATTGTCGAGGATATTCAGGACACCGCTCGTAATGATGCCGTATGACGTGAAGGTCAGTGAGTTTGCGGGGCAGTCAGGAGTGCCGTGTGTTGCCAGTGAATGGATTGATCCTGTAATGCCCCGTGAGATTCCTGAAAGCGTTGATGATGTTGTGGAATTTTTCCGCGAGATTGTGAGCTAGTCCGCCGAAATCGTGAGAGTTACGCCGTTTTTGCCGAGAATTTCCGCGAGTTCGGCCTCAGATTTCCCGCTTACATGTCCGAGACGAGTATATTCCCACGTGTTAGAGCCGTAGAATATGACGATCTGATTCCCAGCATAGAGGACAATATCGCCCGGCTCCGTCGTGATCCTTACATCATCGCGCGGAAGACTCCTGCCTATTCTTCCAACCTGCTCAAATCCTCCGTAAGCAGACATCTTCACGGTCAAAGGCGCAATATCCTTCAATGCCTCGACGCTTTCATTAGCTTCCCATTCGACAGGGAGATTAACGCCGTCAACAGAAACACTCATTCCTGCAAATGCTGCGTCGGCCCAAAGAACAGCCCCAATCAAAGCGATTATTATTCCGCGCAAAATACCTTCTCCCCCCTCAATATCGTAATCTCAGGAACGAATCCTCTCTTGCCCCTGCGAATATTCCCGTCAGCGTCGGAGAACTCTATAATCTCGTCGTCCATTTTGCAGACCACAATATCAGCGTCGCAGCCTTTAGCGATTCTTCCTGCCCTGTCGGAAATTCCGAGCCTTTCAGCGGGAGTTATCGTTACGGCGCGCAGTACATCAGCTAGACTCATTCCGAGATTTAGGAACTTCGACATCACGCGCGATAAGTCCCACATTATCGGGCCGTTGTGGAAAGTTGCAGGCGTTGCGTCGCTGCTGATTATGTCGGGGAAAAATCCTTCCTTTGCGGCAGCTTCTGCGACTGGGTACGTGAAATTTATCCTTCCGTTTCCGACCTCGAATATAACCCCGCGTTTGCGTGCCTCAATAATTCCGGCCTTGACCTGGGCGCTGTCATCGAGAATCGTTGAGCCCCGGCCGTTGTATGTGTGGCTGTAAATGTCGCCTTCCCTGAGAATTTCAGCGACTCTTGCGGAATCTTCGGGCGGGTCTGTAGGGTGAACGCAGACAGGAAGCCCCAACTCATTGCCCATATTCACGGCGTTTATGAGCGGCTTTATTCCCAGCTCCTTGACGATTCCCATGCTTATCCTTACTTTGAGACCCTTAATCATTCCCGGATACTCATTCATTCTCCGAACAATATCATTCAGGGACATCAAGCTGTCATCAAGAGGCTCACTGATCCCCTTTCCTGGCTGACCGACTGGAGAGATGTTGATGAACGTTGAGAGTCTCGGCTTCTTTCTGACGATGTCGCACTCATACATGGCCGGGTAATTCATCCACCCTGCCGACCCCATATCAACAGCCCATGTTACTCCTGACGACAGCAATTTGTCCGCGTCCATTCCGAATGTGCTTCCGTGTCTGAAAAGATGAACGTGAAAATCAATGAAGCCCGGAAAAACGAACCTTCCCCCTGCGTCAATGACGGAACGCGCCCGGAGAGAGTCATTCTCCCCGGACGTGAAAACTTCCGCGATTCTTTCACCTTTCACCGCGACGCTGTTATTCTCCGTTACTGATCCAGTCTCAGGGTCTAACAGTTTTGCGTTGGCAATCACAAGGTCATACATTCTTCACCTACGCGTAGAACGGCCAGAACATCGGGATGATCAGTACACACGCAATCAGGAATACTATTGCGAGGCCGATGTTGCTCTTGAAGTAGTCGTTGAACTTGTATCCGCCGTATGAGTAGATCAGGTTAGCGGGCGGACATGCTATCGGTGAGAGTATCGACATTGTTGACCCTATACCAAGCACCATAATCATTGCGTTCGGGACTACACCGATTGTGTTCGCTACGGCTATTACTATCGGCATCAGAAGCGTAACCGTTACGACGTTCGACATGAACTGAGTCATTACCGTAGTCAGAAGGAATATGACTATCGTTATGAAGTAGACGTTTGTTGACCCGCCGATTATCTTTATGAGGAGGTCTGCGATTGCCTGAGCCGCGCCGGTATTCTTGAGAGCTGTCGACATTGGCACCATTCCTCCGAGAAGGATAACCGTCTTAATGCTGACCATCTGGTACGCCTGACGCTCCGTGAAAATTCCGCAGAGTACTTCGGCAACAGCACCAGCAAGGGCGATGAAGTACGCGGGAATTCCGACCTGCTTCTCGAATACCATTCCCAAGAAAACGAGGAAGAATATTGCGACCGCAACCTTCTGCTTCCACTTCGGGACATCTTTCGGCGCGCCTGAAGTGTATAGAGCGTCATCGCTTGAGTTTCCCATAGGAATGACGATAGTATCATCAAAAACTCGCACGGATACCCCTAGCTTTAGCTATGGGGAGGAAGTGCGCCCTCCTTTTTGTTATTATTATATCGCCTAAGGCGAGCGGGCTTTAATGTCGGGTAAAAAGAACCAGACCTCCGCCCGCTAGAGTTATAATCCTTCGCCAA
>JAFRSL010000042.1 GCA_017427625.1 Synergistaceae bacterium
GGCATGTACTATAACGGCAATGGAGTAACTCAGGATAAATCGGAGGCAGTCAAGTGGTGTCGCAAAGCTGCTGAACAGGGTCTTGCTGGGGCACAACGCAATCTTGGCATTACGTACGACAACGGCGAGGGAGTAACTCAGGACAAATCAGAGGCCGTGAAATGGTATCGCAAAGCTGCTGAACAGGGCGATGCTTTGGCACAATTCCTTCTTGGCATTGCGTACAACAACGGCGAGGGAGTAACTCAGGATAGCAAGGAGGCCGTTAAGTGGTTTCGCAGAGCTGCTGAACAGGGCTATGTTCTTGCTCAATATGTATTGGGGCTGAAGTACGGAATCGGCCAAGGAGGAGTGGAACGAGACTGTAACGAGTCGTACATGTGGCTTTACCTTGCCTATTTGAACGGTTACACAGATGCAAGTAAAAATCTGAAAGATCTGGAGAAAGAAGGCTGGTTCAGTTCCGCAGCAGTCTCAAAATCCGAAGCTGAGGCAGCAAAAGCAGAGGCACAGCGCAAATATGACGAAATCAGGAAGCGTAACGGCTGGAATTAAGTCTGCCCGCCACCGCTGAATTAACGTGAGGCTGTCGTTTTTTTGTCTGTCGTGCTAAATTTGCCGTGAAAAAATGAAATCTCAATATCGGGATTGAAAATTTTTCACGCACTCGTCATTTCTTCGCAAGCACCCAGCAGAAAAACGGCCCTCCCGCAACCGCCGTAATCACCCCCGCAGGTATCTCACCCATTCTCTGAGCCACACCGTCAGCAAGCCCCATCAATCCCGCGCCAACAACAAACGCATTCACCATTACGCGCCTGTGATTCGCACCGACAATCCCCCGCGATATGTGAGGCACCAAAAGTCCAACGAACCCAATCACCCCGAACGAACTCACGCACAGCGCAACCCCTATCGACGTTAGCACAAGAAGCACCCCCCTCACGAAGCCCTCATTAACGCCCAAGACCGATGCCCTGTCCTCACCAAGCGACATTGCATCGAGCGCGTTACCCATCACATACGCCGGAACTCCGACGATTACAGCTCCGGCCATGACCGCACGCGCATCACCCCAGCCCGCGCCCGAAAAGCTCCCCATCAGCCACATCACTACAGCTCCGATTTTGTCCCCTGCAACCGCTTTCAGGAACGTTACGCCCGCAGAAAGCACAGCGTTCGAGATCACGCCCGCTAGGATTATACGTTCACGCCCGCCGTTACGCGCTATTGCACCAGTGAGAATGAGCGCGCCTATCGCCCCTGCAAATGCACACGGCATGACCATAAATGCACCGCCGAGAATCCCAATCGCCGCACCAAACGCCGCACCTGACGCAATCCCGAGAGTGTAGGGTTCAGCAAGAGGATTAGCGAGAAGACCCTGCAAGATTACGCCCGATACGCTCAATATTCCGCCCGTCAGCAATGAACATAAAAGTCGCGGAAGCCTCACGGAATTTATCACAATCGCTTCTGGGGAATTTGAGTCGGTCAACAAAAAGCGGATAACGTCAGGAAATGAGATGTCCCATTCGCCCGACGAAATCCGCCATACTGAGATTGCGATTAGTATTATTGCGGGAAGCAATCTAATCTTCTTCTGTGTCAGTGTAGAGCGCGTATATCTTTTTCACCAACTCGCGCGCAATATTCTCGTCCTCGCCGAGACCGACAAGGTACTTCGTGATGTCATTGTAGCCGTTCTTCCTGAGGACGTTAATCCACGAGTCTTCATCATCTTCGCCGGCAAGGTCATTGTTCGCGTGGTCTCCCGCAACTATCATCAGCGGTGAGAGTACGAGCTTCTTGATTTCGGAATGACGCTTCAAGTCCGCGACGACATCACCAATTTCCGGCGACGCTTCAACTGTCCCGATGAAGAATCTCCCGTAAGCCCTCTGATTTAACGCGAGCTGTAACTGCAAGTACTGTGCGTTTGCGAAGTTCTCAGGCGTTCCGTGTCCCATTAGAACGATCCCTGTCTCTTTGTCCTCAAGCTGCTTTGAAAATCGCTTCATGAGAATATCGGCCATTACCTCGCACTCTTTCACACCGTCGAGGAATGGTCGGCATACACCGATTTCCTCAAAGCCGTATTTCCCGCTCATTCCAGCGAAAGCCCCCGCAACGTCAAGAATCTCGTTGTACTCCTCGCCCGGTATCATGTGCGTGGGGATCACTGTAACGTATGAGTACCCCTCATCGTTGAGCTGCGCTAGTGCCTGCGAAGGGTTCATGATGTTCTCGCCCTGTTCGCGCGCAATTTTGCGGCGGATTATGTTTGACGTGAACGAAAGCCTGACATCGACGCTGGGAAATTCCTTCTTCACCGTGTTGACGAGGTTGTCGATTGCCTTTCGAGCTTCGGGCATTGATGTACCGAACGAGACGACGAGCATTGCGGATTTCTTTGTGTCGACCTCATGAGCTGACGACATGGCCGGAGTCATCATGAGTATTACGAGAATTAGTGCCGAGAGAAATTTTTGCATATTGAGAATTTGCCTCCTTAAACTTTTGATACCCTAGATTATACACGAGAGAGTGTCCGAAAACTTACCCCCCTCGCCAACAAGTTGGCCCTCTCCCCCTTGACATGGGGCGTAAAGTTCTCTGCTTTTCCAGTCGCCCCTGCGTAAGGGGAGATGTTGAACGGAGTGAAACAGAGGGGTCGTCTTCAAAGAGAGCGAAGAGAGACGGAGGGGTTTTCAGACAGTCTCACGCAATGAGCCACATAAAAATCCGCCTTATGCGATACTGACATATTAAGCCGTCAAGCTATAATTACATGGAAAAATTTTTACAGGGAGTTTTGACATTGATACCAACACGAGAAGAAGCATTAGCTCTTATTCGTCAGCACAACAAGGAAGAATCACACATTCACCACGCGCAGGCCGTTGAAGCAACGATGCGGCACTTCGCGGAACTCTATCACGAAGACCCCGAACTCTGGGGGATCGTCGGCCTCCTTCACGATGTAGATTGGGAGGAGACATCTTCAGCACCCGAGACTCATTGCCACGTTGCGCCCGAAATTCTCAGGAACGCGGGAGTCGATGAGAATATAATTCACGCGGTACAGTCTCACGGCTTCGGGATTTGCACGGACGTTGAGCCGGCCAATAACATGGAACGGACGCTCTTCACGATTGACGAGCTGACAGGACTCATCATTACTGCAGGACTCGTAAGGCCCTCGAAATCACTCGCCGACCTCGAATTGAAGTCCGTCAAAAAGAAATGGAAGGACAAGGCTTTCGCTCGCGGGGTGAACCGTGAAATCATCAAAGAGGGCGCGGAGAAGATGAATATGCCGCTCGATGACGTTATCACAGAGACAATAAAGGCGTTAAGGCCCGTCGAAAAAGAAATAGGAATGTAGCAAAACTTTCAATGGAGATGATGTAAACCTATGACTGTAAGAATTTTGCTTGCAGATGACCACCCTTTGACGCGCTCAGGAATCGCGGAGTTCGTGAGGCGCGAGGACTCGTTCAAGCTTGTTGCGGAAGCTGAGGACGGAACAGAAGCATGGGAGAAAATCAGGGAACTTCACCCCGATGTCGCACTCCTTGATATTCGTATGCCAGGATATGACGGTGTTGCAGTCGCTCAGAAAGTCAAGAATGAGGGCTTGAATACCGCAATCTTAATGCTCACATCCTATGACGCACAGCAGTATGTCATAGCCTCACTCAGAGCAGGAGCACGAGGTTTCGTCCTAAAGACCATAAGTCCCAAAGAACTGACCACAGCGATCAACACGGTAGCAAAGGGCGGACTCTACCTTGACCCCGAAGTTGCGTCTGTCATGGGAGAGCAGGATTTCATTCCCGAACAGCTCTCAGTACGTGAACGTGAAGTATTGCTCCTCGCTGCAAAGGGACTCTCAAGCAAGGAAGTCGCAAAGAAACTCTTTATCAGCGAGCGTACAGTTCAGACTCATTTGGCCTCAATCTATGACAAGCTGGGCTCAAGGAACAAAACCGAAGCGTTGCTGCTTGCCTTGAAGTACGGAGTTGTTACGCTTGAGGAATTATTGGAGGAAGATTAGCCGCTAAATGATTTCACAGTTACGGAAGAAATTTGCGGGGTCAGGATCGCACTTCCTGGCCTTTTTGCTTTGCGCGTTGATTCTGCCTTCAGCCGCAGTAGTCCTCGTAGCAGTTGCCGGAATGCTAAGTCAGGAGCGTGCAATGGAAGCTGCCGTAAGTTCATACGTTCAGGATTTGGCCGAGAGCATGAGCTACCACCTCAGCAGCGACTCGGACGTTTGGACGTTCTCAATGCTGAGCGACTTCACGAGGTTTCCGTTCTTCTCGTGGGGTCCGTCAATTCCGGGCTGGGTTGCGCTGATAGGTCAGGACGGGCGCGTAATCATAGCTTCACCCGGCTCAATGGACATAATCTCGTCAATATGGCACAACGACATGACCATAGGCAAAGCTGTTCGGGTTGAGGACAATGGAGGCTCACAGTACACCCTAGCTGTCTATCCTGTGAAGCGTCCAAGCGGAGGATATGTTGTAGCGGCAGTATCGTGGACTCAGCTTCTCGGCGGGCTTGTTGTTGTCGTAAGGATATGGCCGATTCTGATCGTCGTCATGGCCGGACTGAGCTTCTTTGCAATTCGGCTCCTATGGAGAAGAGTCGTTACCCCCTTGCGCTCACTCGCCTCAAAGATTGACAGCATGACGCTGGGAAAGGACGTTCCCGAAAAGCTTCCCGAAGGAACGATTCAGGAAATCGAGAGCGTACACGGAGCATTACAGCGTTACGCACAAGCTGCAGTAGAACGTGATAATCTCCGCAACCGCTATGTTCGTGACGTTGTTCAGGCGCAGGAGCAGGAACGTATGGACATGGCACGGGAGATTCATGACGGAGCATTGCAGGACGTTACGGCACTATTGCAACAGATTCACATGATAGAGGACGACGAGAACAAGACCTCACGCCTTAAACGCACCGAGATTATAGCGAAGACGGTAGTGCGTGAACTTCGGCAATTCTGCGATGAGCTTGCGCCTCCGTGGATGGACTTGGGCATTAACGAGGCAATAACTGAGCTTGCGGAAAGACTTTCTCAGGCATACGACATAATCATAATGACCGACTATGACGAGGGGACTGACGAGGCTGAAATCGAGAACGACAAGATACTCTCGCTGTTACGAATAATTCAGGAGGCCGTCTCGAATGCAGTACGTCATGGCCAGGCTAGCGAGGTCGACATACAGCTGACGCGTGAGAATGACACGTTGACGCTTGAGATTCAGGACAACGGGAAGGGATTTGAGGCCGGGAATATCAACCATGAGACGCTGAGGGTTGAAGGGCATCGCGGGCTTGCGAGCATGACTGAGAGAATGAGTTTGATGAGCGGAAAACTTAGCATAACCTCGAAGCCTGGCGAGGGCACGAAGATTATAGCGTCGTTGAAGGTTTGAGAGACTGCCCAGGCGCGGCCTCTCATTTTTCAGCGATGATCACAACCCATGAATGCGACTCGTGATGCTCCGTGTGAATTTCCCTGAAGCCTGCCTCTTTCAGCGCGGATTCTATTTCCTCAGGCGTGTATGTGTTCATGGCCTCGATTATCGACTTGAACCAGAGACTCGGTTTGTCCTTGCCGTCCGACTCGCTCACGATAACGAAATGGCCTCCCTCTCTGAGAATCCGCCTGACCTCCGCGAAGCACCTAGCAAGTCCGGGCCAGAAATATATCGTCTCGAAAGCAGTCGCAAGGTCAAATCTCCCGTCATCAAACGGCATCGCTGACACATCGCCCCCGACAACCTCACAGCGTCCCGAAGCTATCATGTCCCTGTTGCGGTCTCTAGCTTTCTGCAATGACAACGGCGAGTAATCCAGCCCTACGACATGCGAGGAAGGATATTTCACCAGCAAGTCCCGGATATTCTTCCCGCCCCCGCAGCCAAGTTCCGCAATCTCCGACGGTTCAGCGATATTTATTCGCGACATTCCCCAATTTGCGACCCTAGCGTGAAATACATTCATTCCCAAAATCATGACGCGCCCCATAATTCCGGCTGGTTTTCCTGCGTTACTGAAAAATTTTCCGAGAAGTCCCAAATTTTCGTCATTCCTTCCAAAAAGTTTTATCAATCAAATTATACATCAAGATTGAAAGTATGAATTTTTGCGTTTTTGTGGTATATTAGCAAAAAATTTCAATCAGGAGGAACAATCACAGCATGAAAGGAAAAGATACGAATGGGATCATACTACCCCCCCCCCAGAGTGTCCGAAAACCTCTCTGACTAGCTAAAACAGAAGGTTATTTTACTATCCGATGAACAGAAAATCTCTAA